>DAOVJU010000451.1 GCA_030632095.1 Chlorobiota bacterium | reverse complement strand
TTAATCGGCTTCTAAAATATTACTTTATTTATGAGTGATTACTAAGCCATAAATTTACTGGAATTCAATAACTATATTTTTTTTATCCCCAGATTTTTTCGTTTAACTTATTTGTATATGAAAATTCATAATTAACGGTTTTCTTTTCATTTATACATATATTTAAATTTTTGATTATATCAGGATCGGTACTACATTCAAGAATATTTTTACCTCTTTGTGTCAAAAATTGGCTAAGAGTTAATCCATAAATCCTGGTAAACCCTTCATTTATCCATTCAACATTACCATTGGCATCCATTATCATTACCGCGTTGTCGGTTTTACTGGCAACTATCGAGAGTTTTTTTAATTCTTCTGCCTGGGTTTGAAGTTCTTCTTTTTGCTGGAGAATTTCGGCAGTTCTTTCATGGACAATTTTTTCTAATTGAATATTTGCATCCTTAAGGTGCTTGGTATATAGTTTAATACTAAACACGATCAGAAAAAACAAGAGCAATGTATATCCAATATAGGCTAAAATAGTCCGGTACCAGGGAGGGTAAATTGTAAATTTAAACATTGCTTCCTGGCTTTCTGCACCGAAAACATTTTTTGCTTTTACTTTAAAATAATAAGTGCCTTCATTAAGGTTTGTATATACCGCTTTTGATTCTTTATTCCATTGGCTCCACTTTTTATTATAACCCTGCATGATATATTTATATGAAGTTGCAGTTTCGTTTTCAAAAAACGGGGCAGCAAATTCAAATTTTATAGAATTATGCTGATAATCAAAATTATAAACTAGTTGTTGGGGTTGAATTAATGATGAAATAATAAAATGCCCATCTTTTATTGCTGAGTTGTTGTAATAAGTACCGTTAAATATAACCGAATCATTATCAAGGCTTACTTTTCGGATAATAGTGTGATATTGTGCCCTGTAGTTTTTTTCGAACGAAGGATTATAGCTATATAAACCATCGCTTGTAAATATCCATACTATGCCATTTTGATCTATATTGAACTTATATATGGTTTTTAAAGGTATTCGTTTAAAAGGGACGGCATCTATGTCATAGTTACCATTATTATTCTCTGATAAGGTTAAAATCCCTTTATCTGAATATATCCATACCTTGTTATTGCTGTCTTTATATATCTGTTCAATACTTATTGAATCGGAGGCAAGCATTTGTCCAAAAGAAGTATCGGGTTCGAACATGATTCCCGAATCACCTGAATTGGACTGTCCGGGCTTAACAAGTTTGTAAATTCCTTTTCTGGTTGCAACAACCAACCTGTTGTCGATATAATGAACATAATTATCATTAAGCTGTGGCAATCCGTTGGTTGTATCATAGCGGACTAATTGATAGCCTGAAATATCTTTATTGGTAAATTTAAGGTGAATTATTCCGTTGTATTCGGTAGTTAACCATAAATCGCCATTAATATCGTCAATTATTTTTCTTATTGGTTCGTTTATATCATCAAACTTCCTATTATTTATTAGCTTTATCTGGCTATTATCCACATTATTTAAATAATTGGGTGTGGTAAATTTAATATCCTGGTTTTGTCCGGTAATATCAGTTTCATAGTTGTAATATATGGGCTTTTCATCTGAAGAAACAATTTCGCAGGATGTAATCCCATCTGTTATACCAAAGAAAATGCGGTTTGTGAATTTTTTAGACCAACCAAAGCAATAAATACTTCCAACATCGATTACTTCTTTTGCTGATGTTTGTTGAATTTGAAAAACCCCATCATTTCCCAATGCAAAAAGCGTGTTATTCAGGGATACAAAATCAAAACAGAAAGCATCAGTATTGCTGACCGGTTGAAACCCATATTTGTCATCAGTAGCATTAAGGTTATATTCCTGCAAATGAAATATACCTTGAAAAGTACTGGCATATCTTTTATTATTATGCAGAATTGTTGATAAAACAACTCCGTTAAGTCCTGTTAATTCATTGAATTTTGTTAACGGGGAATTGATTTCAATGACGGAAATTCCTTTATTTAATGCACACCAAAGATTTTTATCTTTATCGAGAAACAAATTATATACACTGTTATTTTGTAAACCGCCGTCTTTATTAATAAGCTTGATAAATTTGCCTTTACTGTTCATAATTATGATACCGCCCCGTAAAGTGCCGAAAATATAATTATCATTTATATTAACACAGGTATAAAAACTGTTTTGTGCAATAAAATCGTCTATTTCAGTATTCAATTTTTTTATAACAGGTGAAAGTCTGCTTTCCAGCCCGCTTTTATTGTTATTATCTTCCAGGTTTTTTCCTTGTGTTATTTCAAACATTAAAGAATCTTTACCATGAAGTATTTCGAGGTCATAAGTGAAAAATCCATTATTTTCTGTTGCAATCAGGATTTTATTATCCGGATATGGCATAAGGAGATGCCTACCAAAATCGGAAGTAAAATGTTTTGTGCCAGGTAATTGATAAAGAATATTATTTTGCAGTACATATATACCACTATCTTTTTTAACAACAAATAGTTTGTCGTGTATTACAGAACCAAAAAGCGGGGATAAATTTACAGGTATTACATCAATGGTATCGTTATAATAGCAAAATATATTATTAGCAGTTGTAAAATATACGCTTTGATTTGTTACATGAATTTTCCATACATAATTAAAGTCAATATCTGTATTAATTTTATTCTTGAGTGATATATAATTTAGTTTTCCGGTTACATCGCTTGCCAGATAGCCAAATTCACCTGAACCACCAACATAAACAGTTCCATTTTTATCTGTTGCAAGAGAGAGGACAAAAGAATTGTTCGATAATTCAATTAATCTCCAACTGCTTCCGTCATATTCCAAAACCCCATTATTGTTTCCAAAATACATAAGCCCTCTTTTATCCTGTGTTACTGCCCAATTTTGGATATTGGCGTTATACTCCTGCATTGTATAATTTCGAATGAACGGGATGCCTTGTTCGCTTTGTGAAAATATATTGTTTTTTTGTTTTGAATTTGATGTTTGAGCTATACTTTTTAGGTTAAATGTAAAACAATTAAGAATAATCAGTAAAAAAGTATGAAATAAAAAGCAATGAATATTATTAAATAATTGCCTGCTGATATTTGTTAATAGTTGAAAATTTATTTTCATAGATTTAATTGTTTGTTTTATTAAAATTTGCCATATCAACAATTATATATTTTTCATGTAAGAACTAAATGTCAATATCAAATTCTTATTCCAATAACCGTAATATCATCAACTTGTTCCCGTCCGGTTTTCCAGTTTTCCAATGTTTTTTCCAATATTATTTTTTGTTCCTGCATTGGTTTTAAGTGGATTTCTGTTAAAAGATTTTTAAACTGGCTACTAGTAAATTTTACATCTTCCGAACTACCAAACTGATCGATAAATCCATCAGAAAACATGTAAAAACAATCGTTTTTATGAATTTCTATAGTATGGTTTGTAAAGCTGTCCTTTTCTGCCAGATAGATACCTATTGGCATTTTATCTGCTTTAATAATAATAAGTTCGTTATTACGAATAATATACAGTGGATTCCTGGCACCGGCAAACTGCATTTTCATGTTTTCGAAATCTATTACACATAATGACATATCCATACCATCTTCGGCTTCACCTTCTTTTCCTGATTGCCTGAGTGCGGCTTTTA
>DAOVJU010000331.1 GCA_030632095.1 Chlorobiota bacterium | reverse complement strand
TATAAAAAACTTAATAAATCCTTCGCTAAAAATTATCTATGGGTTGCAAGTCTATATGATGTTGACAATAAACTTTCTCATTATAAAGATAAAATTGATAAAAATGATTTAAGAATAATCAAGGGAATGAAAATGAAATAAAACAATTAAAATCAGTTTTCTGACATATTTATAAACCATATAAACATTTAAGATTTATAATTCACGTTTATTTGGTTTCACCGAACCTAACCAGTTATAGATCTCACTGGATAAACATTTGACTAAATATTAAACCTCAATATAAATAAATACATTTATAAATATTGATTTACAAAAAATGCAAAGCTGTTTTTTGCAATTGGTAAAACATAAGTAAAACATTTTTAAGTTTCTAATGTTTTTTAATAACTCTTAACACGACTTAAGAAATTTATGATTTTACTACTTTATAATGGTGCCAATTAATTAAGGGTAATATAAGGTAATATGAGGTATATTCATTATATCCATCCGGACCGCATTTAGAGCACTAAAGCCCCTGATTTTCAGGGGCTTTTTTTATGCCATTTAAATAAGAATTTCAGAAACATATTGCACTCAAAGAAAATATTATTTGTAACAAAACAAGGGGCAATTCTGAATAATTTTGTACTAAAATAAGGGATGATAGATTATTTTTATTCCAAAATGAGTGCATTTTACGGGTTAAATGATTCTATTTGAAAAAGCCTAATCTAACGAAAATTAGCGTATGTCTTATAATTCAGCCTTTCTTAGTCTACCCATCCAACTCCAATGGATAACAAACAGTATTATACTTAAAATAATCATAAGACTTGTTACCATAATTGTTTTACGTGAATTGTGTTCTACTTTTTTGATTTTGTCTGTTTTTGCTGCTTCATACATTTCATGTAAAGCATTATCATCTGGAATATATGCAGATTCTTTCTGTATAGATTCCATTGCGTTAACTTTAAAATTTTCATAAGAAGCTAAATTCGCATCAGAACCTCCCCAGGCATAAAGTGGATCGCCCATATCAATCAACGCATTTACAAAACCTGTTATTGAAATAAGAAAGGTTATTACAGCAGTTAAGCAAACTGCATAACCATAAATTTGAGCAATTTTTGTTTTCTTTTCCATAATGTCTGATATTACATAGATTAATTTATAAATAACACTTTTTATCAAAACAAGTTAAACAATATTTTACTGAATGTCAATAATTTCAAATTAATTTTGGTTTTAGTATGATTTGGCACATATAATTTCGTAAAATCTTTGTGTTTTATATAAATTTATTTTTTTTTTACGCATGAATCTTTAACTTCGTTACGTAAAATTGCTTGATACAATGGACTTAAATACTACCTACTGGTTTTTTAACAAACTCATGAATGATAACCTTTGTTTATTATATAGAGGTTTTTTTAGTGATGAAATCCTCAGAAAAGTAATGGATCTCACCGAAATAAACATTGATGGATATGACGAATTCAGGAAAAAGAAAAAACGAATGCTATTTCTTATGGCTGAAGGTTTTCAGAATATCATTAAACATGGAGAAAAAACTGGTAATGAAAAGGCCAAAGAAGAAAATCAAGATTTCTTTTTGATGCTGAACAGAGGAAATGCCTTTTTTATAAGTACGGTAAATTTAATAGAAAATAAAAATATTGAAGCATTACAAAAGCAAATAGATGAAGTAAATAGTCTGGATGAGCAAAGTTTAAAAGAACTGCATAGTTATGTAATGAAGCATGGAAGTATTTCAGATAAAGGCGGAGCCGGCCTTGGGCTAATAACCATTGCACGAAAATCAAATCAGAAACTGCATTATTTGTTTGAAAAATATAAAGAAGATTTGTCGCTATATTACAGCCAGATACTACTAAAAACCAGTGAAGAAATCTCTGAAGAAGAAATAGGCAATCTCTTCCCCATTACTGAGTCCGTAAGTTTTCATAAGAAGATGACTTCCGAGAATATCTGTATGATCCATAAAGGTGATTTTTCAAAAGATTCATTACTTCCAAAATTGGAAATTATTGATAAAAACCTGAAAGTAACAAATAGTGAATCAATTGAAATTGAAGAATTTAATTCCATTTTACTTAAATTAATGGAAAATATTAACAAGCATGGTTTAGAAATCAACGAAAAAAAAGAAGGGATATTTCTGTTAGCTAAAAAAGATTCTCAATTCATGATAAATACAGGAAACTTCATTGCTAAAGATGAAATTGAAGTATTTGAAAAACACTTAATTGAACTAAACAAACTTAAGCAGGAAGAAAATCTTTCAGAAATTAAAGAAAACATATTTGATTTAAATGAAATTGCACAGGCAAGTAAAACTCCGTTGGAATATTCATTTGAAAAAATTGATGAAGAAAAATTCTTTTTTTCATTGAGTGTAACAGTGTAAGATTTCTTGTTTATTCTTACCAGTATTCTTATCAAATTTATCTTCCAACAAACAGGAATTTGTAAGATTTGAAGAAGAATAATACATTAAGGAATCAATTGATGATTATTTTTTTAAATTTGATTAATGGATTATATAATTTAGTTAAACTATAAACTTCCTAAAAATGAAAAAACTTTTAATTTCATTCATTAGTTTCTTTATCATAATTGGTAACATAGTTTTTTGTCAGAATGTTTCAATTTCTGACGTAGATGAACCGGCAGACCCTAGCGCTATGTTAGATATTATATCATCAAGTAAAGGATTATTAATTCCCAGAGTTGTTTTAACTACAGACCTTAATAGCCCTGATCCAATATCAAATCCGGCTAATGGATTAATGATATTTAACCAGGGTGCGAACCAGGAGAATGGTATTTATTACTGGGATAGTACACAATCTAAATGGGTTAAAATTGATACCAAGGAAGCAGAGTTACCTGATCAAACAGGAAATAGTGGCAAAGTTTTAACAACAAACGGAAGTAATGTTAGCTGGTTAATGATAACCGAATCTCAAAATTTAGAAGATGTGTTAATTAGTGGTAATGACGCGGGTACCAATCAGATAGTCAACTTAAGTGGATTAGGTATTGGAATTTCAAATACAAATGCTAGTGCTGCACTTGAAGTTAGTACAACAAACCAGGGTTTATTATTACCGCGCTTAACAACAGAACAAATGAATTTAATATCTGATCCTGCAACCGGATTATTGATTTTTAATCTCACTGACCACAAATTAAGCTATTATAATGGCTCTAAATGGCTCAATTCAGACGGAGCTGATCCAAATGATTTTGACGAAGATGGAGTAATCAATGATGTTGATAATTGCCCCAATGATTCGAATCCGGGACAAGAAGATTACGATACAGATGGTATTGGTGATGTCTGCGATGATTGTACTGTTGGTGCCAGTTGTGACGATGGAGACCTATGTACTGAAAATGATGAGGTTCAGGCTAACTGTAGTTGTCTGGGAACACCAAAAGATTGTGATGATGACAATCCTTGTACAATCGATGCTTGTAATCCTGCTACAGGTTGTGAATATACAAACACATCTGATGTTTGTGATGATGGATATCCTTGTACGACAAATGATCAATGTAGTGGTGGTGTTTGTACTGGCACAGCTGTAGATTGTGATGATGGCAATCCGTGTACTGATGATGCTTGTAATCCGGCAACCGGTAGTTGTGAACATACCAATGATCCCACCAACGTTTGTGATGATGGAAATGCTTGTACGACTAATGATCAATGTATTGGTGGTGTTTGTGTTGGCACAGCTGTAGATTGTGATGATGGCAATCCGTGTACTGATGATGCTTGTAATCCGGCTACAGGTTGTGAATATACCAATAATTCAAACGCTTGTGATGATGGAGATGCTTGTACAACAAATGATCAATGTATTGGTGGTATTTGTACTGGCACACCTGTTGATTGTGATGATAGCAATCCTTGTACTGATGATTCTTGTAATCCTGCTACAGGTTGTGAATATACAAACACATCTGATGTTTGTGATGATGGAGATGCTTGTACGACTAATGATCAATGTAGTGGCGGTGTTTGTACTGGCACAGCTGTAGATTGTGATGATGGCAATCCGTGTACTGATGATGCTTGTAATCCTGCTACAGGTTGTGAATTTACCAGTAATACAAGTGCATGTGATGATGGAGATCCTTGTACTCACACTGATGTTTGCGCAGGAGGATCCTGTACAGGCCAAATGTATACATGCTCAGATGGATTAAGTTGTACCACTGATGAGTGCAATGGAGCAGGTGGATGTATATATACTATTAATGCGGGTTATTGTGTGATTGATGATGTTTGTTATTTACAACATGAAGGAGGTGTAATACCATGTAAGTATTGTGATCCAGATGTTTCACAAACCGAATGGACTAATGTTCCTGCCGGACAGGATCCGAATGGAGATTGCACTGGTGATTGCGATGGTTCTGGAAATTGCGAATAAAGTACTTACAATATCATTTACAGGAAATTTAAATAATTTGAAAGGCCGAATTATAAATACTCAAATTTGGGGATTGCAATAAAGTCAAATTTGTTGGTATTTCTTAATCCTACTATAAAGTAGTACGAAACTAAAACTCAAGAAACTCTGAACACTATTGGCACTCTAAGTATTCTAGTGTGAAGATTGCTAAGTTAGCGAACTGTAATTTTAGATGATATTTTTCTTTTTACAAGGCAAAATTTGCAAGCATAGCCGTAGCTACGGTTAATAATTTTAACGAAGTAAAAAGG
>DAOVJU010000311.1 GCA_030632095.1 Chlorobiota bacterium | reverse complement strand
ATTTAGATAAATGTTTTATATATAAAGTTAATACTTTTTTTTTAAAGTTAATGTGCTTTCTTTTTCCTCATCCCTGCCAAAGCATAGCGGAGAGCAGGGATCTCTTGATTAGAAACAATACTTTAAGTTCCAATTGTCCACGCTTGGAACTATTAAAATTTGAAAGATGTTTAAAAAGAAATAGGGGCTGTCTCATAACCTTTTTTAACCCTCTGAGAATTGAATATTTGACTTTCTTCTCGAATATAGGCAATATTATGCACGAATAGGTATACGAATAAAACAAGGGTAAAATTGAGTATTGAGATAGTCCCAGAGTGAAGCCATTATTTCTTTTATTTATCCAGTTTTTTCCCATTGCATATGCATTTTCTTCAAACCAATCCGCATATTTATTGATATATTCAGTTGCCTGAGATAATTTCTGTAAAGATATTTTGGGGTCAGATTCGGAATTTCCTTCAATTGTCAATTGTGCTCCTTTTATTAAGTAATCATGAAACATATCTCCCCAATTATCATACAATCCATTCAGTTCACTTCTCTTTGCTAATCTACTTTCGTGAATGGCACTTTTCATTAAATCAGTATATTCCACTTTGTACTTTTCTATATGCAATCCATTTTCTAGATATATTGCATAAATTACATATTTTTGTGATTGAAATGCATGATCTGCATGGTTGTGTGTAACTACATCAAAACAACCAATCATGAAAAGCGTCAAAAATGTCAGCAAGAGAATTAATTTATGTTTCATTTGTAATTACTTTTTTTTATTACAGCGTGTTAGTTTGAGTTATTATTTTATATGAAGTCCCCTGAATTAGTTCAATGCTGATTTCATTTTCGATTAGATCTTTTGTTGCTACACCGATATGGATGATGTATGTTTTAATGTTATTTAGTATAATATCATCTATTAATGCTTTTCTCAATATTCCCGTAGGTCGGTCGAAATCAACGATAGCATACTCTTCAGTAACTTCTGAGATGAATTGCGTAAAGAAATTAAATCCGAGAACTACTTTGATAATTGCCGATTGAGAATATTGAATTAGACGACTTTCCTTTTTATAATCATGTTTTTGATTTGAAAACCTTCCGACTGTTTCAAATGAAGGGTAATTAGGAGAATGAGCTATAAATCGAAACTCATTTTCGTAATCCCAAATATCCTTTTTTATTAAGTAATTAATGTAAAATTTTAATGCTAGATCACCATTTGGTAATTTGAATTCAGTAGAATATTGTATGTAATTTATTGGTATTGGATTGCCGAAATTAGCTGGAAAGCTAGCGCAATTGTATTCTACTAGAAATCCTTGGTTATCAGTGTAGTGTGCCCACATTAATTCGCTGACTCTCTGCTCGGTAAGACATATTATACCGATTTTAGCATTTAAAATAGAATACAAAGTGTTTCGCATTTTATGAAGCCATTCTTTACTGTTTTGGCTATACTTATTTTTTTCTTGTTGAATATTTTTATTTTCGAGAAGGAACTTGAAAGTTTCGAAATCACACTCCTCTATGTTCAAATTGAAATGCTGACCATCAAAGAGGTCGTTAAAATATTCGGGCTGACTTGCGAAAAATTTTCGATCAAGGAAAGCTAAAATATTTTGCTCATTTATACTGTAATACTTTGATAAGCTTTTTGGTGCTTGGAAAGGGTGGTTAACACAGATACGAGGAAATTCTCCTTCGATGTTTAGGCTATATGTGAATTCTTTAATTCTCATGGAATGTATGCTAACACCCTGTTATAACAAACAGTGTTTTTTATTTCTATTATGTCTGTAAGTATTTTTTCTTCTACATTCTATCTCTAATTTCAAATGTAGTTATAATTATAAAAATTAAAAATTTATATTTTATAACTCATTTATAATCTTTAACAATCATTATTTTCGCAAATTATTGTAGGTTCAAGATATTTTTAAAAATACGTCTATGAAAAAAATAATAGACTTTCTTATTTCAATGCAAACCATGGGCGTATTATTGGTCATTTATGCTGTTGCAATGGCTGCTGCTACATTTATAGAAAATGATTATGGTGCCATAACCGCAAAAGCAGCAGTTTATAATGCATGGTGGTTTAATTTGTTACATTCACTTCTGGTAATGAACATGCTTGGTAATATTTTCAAATATAAACTTTATACATTGAAAAAAATATCAATGTTTATTTTTCATTTAGCTTTTATCATTATCATTCTAGCTGCTGCAATTACACGTTTTACAGGCTATGAAGGAATGATGTATATTCGTGAAAACGATACATCAAACCGGATTGTTACTGAGAAAACTTATATAAGTATAAAAGCAAGATCAGGAGGTGAAGATTATAAAAAAATTGAAAATGTATTCTTTTCACCAGTGACTAAAAACAGGTTTTCTGACAAGTTTACTATAAATAATAAATCCGTATCAGTTAAAAACCTGGCATATATTCCAAATGCAAATATTGTCCTTAAAGATTTTATAAAGATTGCAGACTTGAAATTATTCTCTGATGTATATTCGGAAAATGAAGGAATGGATGCTTGCCAGCTTGAAATAAAAGTGGATGATATTACCCGGATTGTTTATGTTTGGGGGAAGCCTGGTATGGTACATCAGGCAATATCATTTCAGATTAATGATGTTGATTTGGAATTGTATTTTGGTTCATTATATTATTACTTACCATTTACTTTGAAACTAAACGACTTTCAACTTGAACGATATCCCGGGTCTAACAGTCCATCGTCTTATGCAAGTGAAGTAACTATTATTGATAAGGAGAAAAATATAAATGAACCATATAGAATTTTCATGAACCATGTGCTGGATTATCGCGGATACCGCTTTTTCCAGTCTTCGTATGATCGTGATGAAAAAGGAACGGTTTTATCCGTTAATCATGATAAACCGGGTACATTGTTAACCTATCTGGGCTACTTTTTATTGGCTTTTGGGATGCTACTTACATTATTCAACAAACATAGCAGGTTTTTATCATTGGCAAAGGAATCATCTGGTTTGCATTCATCAAGAATTGCCAAAATCTTATTAATTGGGATACTATTAGGTTCTTCTTCAATACTACCAACTAAATCAACATTTGCCCGGACAGATAAGATAAAAACCATAGATATTGAACACGCGAAAAGTTTTGGAGAATTATTAATTCTTGATCGTGGTGGCAGGGTTAAGCCTGTTAATACTATGGCCAGTGAGGTTTTGCGCAAGGTTGTCAGAAAAGATAATTATCAGGGCCTTAATCCGGAACAGGTTTTTCTTGGAATGATATCCGATACTGAAACATGGCAACATGTTAAAATGATCAGGGTTTCTGATCCGGAACTTAAGAAAATACTGGGGCTTGAAGGTAAATATGCTGCTTATAGCGACATGATAGACATGCAAAGTCAGACATATATATTAAAGCAATATGTTGATATTGCGCATAGTAAAAAACCATCCATGCAAAATAAGTTTGATAAATATATTATAAAAGTTGACGAACGGATGAATGTTTTATACATGGCTTTTGTGGGAAATTTCATGAGTATTTTTCCGGTACCCAATGATCCTGATAATCGTTGGGTATCAATTTCTCAACGAAAAAGAGATTTTACCGGAGAGGATTCACTTTTTGTCTCAGGCATTTTTAATAAGTATTTGGAATCTTTAAATAAAGCTGTTGAAACAGGTGATTATACAGAAGCGAATCAAAATCTTGATTATATGAAAAAGTTTCAGCAAGAATATGGCGCTGAAATAATTCCTTCTGATAAAAGTATAAAATTTGAGATTTGGTATAATAATATAGATTTGTTCAAACGCATAGCTTATTTATATGGATTGATAGGTTTTATAATGCTTGTATTATTATTTGTTAACATTCTTATTCCAAAAGTTTATGTTACGTGGATAATAAATATATGTAGTGTAATTATACTTTTCATTTTTACACTACATACCACAGGATTGATAATAAGATGGTATGTATCAGGGCATGCTCCCTGGAGCAATGGATATGAATCGATGATATACATAGGATGGGCAACTATTTTGGCGGGATTTATATTTTTTAAAAAATCAGCTATTACTTTATCAGCTACTGCAATCTTAACATTTCTTATTCTTTATGTTGCACACATGAGTTGGATGGATCCACAAATTACGAACCTGGTTCCGGTATTGGATTCATACTGGTTGACCATACATGTTGCAATTATTACAGCAAGTTATGGGTTTTTAGCTTTGGGGTTCATAATTGGATTTTTAGTCTTGCTGTTAATGATTTTTAGAACCACGAAGAATGATATTAAAATCTCAGACACAATCAAACAGATTAGTTTAGTAAATGAAATGACCTTGATTGCAGGCTTATTTTTGTTAACTATCGGGACTTTTTTAGGTGGAGTTTGGGCAAACGAATCATGGGGAAGATACTGGGGATGGGATCCAAAAGAAACATGGGCATTGATAACTATAATAGTTTATTCTTTTATTGTCCACATGCGGATGATTCCAGGATTAAGAGGTAGTTATGCATTTAACTTTGCTTCTGTTATTGGATATTTTTCTGTTATCATGACTTATTTTGGTGTTAATTATTATTTATCAGGATTGCATTCTTATGCAAGTGGTGATCCGGTTCCAATACCTAATTTTGTTTATTTTACTGTTGCTATAATATTCATAGTGGCAATAATTGCTTATACTAACGAAAGATCATATAAAAAGATAGATAGTATTTCAGCCTATCCGCAGGCTCAAGCGTAACGGTGCCTACGTATAAAAGTAATGGTTCGTAGCGAGACACCGAACATTAAAAATGATTTATGAGTATATTAACATGTTAATTAGAAAACTTATTAAAAATGAATTCCATTAATTCCTCCTTAGAAAAGGAGGTTAGGAGGATTGATTGGCTCAGGTTTAGGTATTCTGTGATATATTTTATATCTTTGTTAAAAAATGAATTATGGACAACACTGATATAAAATTGTATTTTAAAGAATTGGATGATAATTCCCGAAAGGCACT
>DAOVJU010000256.1 GCA_030632095.1 Chlorobiota bacterium | reverse complement strand
TTTGCTACCCCAGCTTAATCTTCTGGAAAATGTGTTGGTTCCAACTATTCCATTAAAAGGAAAATCAGATAAGGAACAAGCTAAAAAACGAGCATTGGAGTTACTCGAAAGTGTTGGTTTAGCTGATCATATACATCAGTACCCCGGACAATTATCGGGTGGTGAATGTCAGCGTGTTGCCGTAGTTAGAGCTTTAATAAACCAACCGGAATTAGTTTTAGCAGATGAACCAACCGGGTCCTTAGACCAGGAATCTGCTGAAAAGCTTAGCAAATTGCTTGTAAAAGTAAACAAAGATCACCAAGTCGCAATGGTTGTTGTTACTCATTCTGAACAGCTTGCAAATAAAATGGACCTTATATACGAGCTTCAAAATGGAAAGTTAAAATTCTTTAAGAAATAGTTTGAATAGTGAATATTTACAAATATATACTAAAAAGCCTCTGGTATTTCCGGAAGAAACATCTGGCTGTTTTAGCCGGAACTATAATAAGTACAGCCGTGTTAACCGGTGCATTAATAATAGGTGATTCTGTAAAACATAGTCTTAAGCATCTGGTTTATTTACGATTAGGAAATATAAAATATGCTATGCAAACCGGTGATAGATTTGTCAGGGCACAACTGTCAGAAGAATTAGCCGTAAAACTAAATTCAAAAACTTCATCCGTTCTGTTATTAAAAGGTATTGGAATAAATACCACTGAACAAAAAAGAATTAATAATATCCAGGTAATTGGTATCGATCAGAAATTCTGGGAATTGTCGTGTATAAACATGACTGAACTAAATGAAGATGAAGTAATAATAAGTAAAAACTGTGCTCAACGTTTAAATTTACAAGCAAATAATGAATTTCTTCTGCGAGTTGAAAATATAAATGTGATCCCTGTAAATGCTCCATTTGTTGCCGGGAATAATCCAACAGTTTCATTAAGGCTAAAAGTAAAAGCAATTGCTGCAGATGAAGAATTGGGAAGATTCAGCCTTATAAGCAATCAAAATGCCCCTGCCAATATTTTTATTTCACGCGAATTTCTGGCAAGGCAGATAGAACTTAAGGATATGGTGAATACAATTCTCGTTTCTGAAAGTGAAGAAAATAATTGGGATGAAAATAAACTAAACGAAATTTTAGCAGAAACCTGGAAATTTAAGGATGCCGGATTAACAATACAAGAATTAACAAAGTCACAAAAATATGAATTACGTTCAACCAGAATTTTTTTGGAGGATCCAATTACCAATGCAGCATTGAATCTTGAGTATCCTGCAGAGCGTATTCTGACTTATCTGGTTAATTCTATAAAAAATAAAACCAAAGAAACACCATATTCGTTTGTTTCAGCAGTTAGCCCGGAAATAATATCCAGCGAATTAGCCGAAAATGAAATTGTTATTAACGACTGGATGGCCAAAGATCTTAAGGCTGACATTGGTGATTCAATTCTGCTTGAATATTATATTATCGGCCCTTTAAGAACCCTGGAAGAAGAAAGTCAGAAATTTGTGATTAAAGATATTCTACCGTTAAAACTTGATCCTGAACAGAAAGCATTAATGCCCGATTTTCCGGGGCTATCCGATGCAGGAAGTTGCCGGGATTGGAACGCCGGTATCCCCATCAATTTAGATAAAATACGCGATAAGGATGAAAAATACTGGAATACATATAGAGGAACTCCAAAGGCTTTTATATCCATTAATACAGGAATAAAATTATGGAATAACAGATTTGGAAAGTATACTGCATTTCGATTTGATAAAAATAAAGCTGAAATTAAAGTTTTAAAAAACGAAATTCTTGAAAATTTAATGCCTCAAGACCTGAATCTTGTTTTTTTACCCGTATATGAAATGGGAATTAATTCTGCAAATAATGCAGTAGATTTTAGCGGATTGTTTCTTAGCCTGAGTTTTTTTGTGATTGTTTCAGGAATACTTCTAACAGTGCTTATTTATGCTTTAAATGTACAATCCAGAAATGAGGAAACAGGCATTCTTGCTGGTTTGGGTTTTGAGAAAAAGCAAATTCTGAAATTGCAGTTTATTGAATCATTCTTTATTGCATTACTTGGTGGTATTTTAGGAGCATTAGCGGGAATATTTTATAATTACGGATTATTACTTGGTTTAAATACACTCTGGCAGGATGCTGTTCATACCAATATGTTAAATGTTTATTTAAACCCGAATACTTTAATTATTGGTGCATTAAGTGGAATTTTTATTGCGTTGATCGCCATTTATATTATTTCTAAAAGAAACCTGAGTCAACCGATAATTGGTATACTAAGAAGTTACGGTCTTTATTCGATGAAATTTGATAAGCGTAAAAATGTAATCAATAATTTGATCCTTTTTGGAGGATTTATTGCTGCAGCTTTAATTGTTATATATTCATTTATAAACTCAATTGAAGAGAATGCAGGATTACTGTTATCAGCAGGGGGAATGCTTCTTATAGCTTTAATTTCATCAGTTAATAGTTTTCTTCACAAAAAAAGTACGAAACTTTCAGGCAGTTCATTAAATATAATGGATTTGGCAATAAAAAACGCCAGCAGAAATAAGACAAGAAGCATTGCAACTATTGCATTACTTGCTATCGGGACATTTAGCATTATTATAACAGGAGCTAACAGAAAAACATTTCAGGGAACTGAAAATCAAAGAAATTCAGGTACAGGTGGATTTTTATACTGGATTGAAACAACCTTACCAATAATTTATGATTTGAATTCTGATGAAGGAAAAAATAATTATGGAATTCTAAACGAAGCAGCACTGAATAATGTAGACTTTTTACAATTTCACAGGTACAATGGAAACGATGCCAGTTGCCTGAATTTAAACCAGGTACAAAATCCTAATATACTTGGTATCCATCCTGTTGAATTTGATCAGAAGCAATCGTTTTCCTTTACGAATTTGTTGAAAGGGATTGATAAAGAAAATCCATGGCTGGAATTGAGTAGTGATTTTGGACAAAATATTATTCCGGCTTTTGCTGATCAAACAGTTATTACCTGGGGAATGAAGAAGAAAGTAGGAGATACATTATATTATTTGAACGAGTCGGGTAAGGAATTAAAGATTTTGCTAATAGGAGGTTTAAGTAGTTCTGTTTTCCAGGGAAACATATTAATAGCAGACAGCCTTTTTACCAAACATTTTCCTTCGGTGGGTGGTTCAAAGATTATGCTGATTGATGCACCTGTTAGTGAAAAAAAGGTAATTGCTGAAGCATTGAATACAAACTTTATCGATTATGGAATAGATGTAAATCTGGCATCAGAACGATTGGCTGAATTTAACGCGGTTGAAAATACATATTTGTCTGTTTTTATGGCATTAGGTGGCCTTGGAGTAATAATCGGAACATTTGGATTGGGAATAGTTTTGCTTAGAAATATCCTGGAACGCAGGCATGAACTGGGATTACTTTTAGCAACCGGGTTTAGGAAAAGGCAAATTTTTAAATTGATTTTTATAGAAAACCTGTTTTTGTTACTTTCCGGAATTGCTTGCGGATTAATTGCAGCTTTAATTGGAATACTTCCTTCCATATTATCTCCATCCTTTACAATACCTTCGTTGTTTATTCTTTTGCTCGTTGTTTTAATTTTGATTAGTGGAATAATTTGGATTTATTTCCCGGCAAAAAATGCAATAAAAGGGGAGTTGATAGCTGCTTTGAGGGATGAGTGAGTTTGATTCAAATGTAACAAAACTCAGCCTGGCAGTTATATATATAGGCGCTTAACCAAGCACTTTTACAAATAAGTTGTCTATTTTATAATTGTTAACATTGTGATAATTCCTTTATTTGCAAAATTTTGTTTGATAAAGTTTAAAAAACCGAATACATTTGTTTTACTGATATAATGAATTATACGGTTAGAAACGTTTAGAAACGTTTAGTATTATTTAACCGATTACAATGGCAATAAGCGTTTATCTACGGATATAATTCTACTGATCAGTTTGTTAGTGAAATAAAAAATAATTACATATGACAAATATAACTACCAGTAGTTAGGGTCTACATGAAAACATAAAGTGCTGATTATAAGTGCTTTTTTGTTAATAACTAGTTGATAAAAAACCCCGATAATCCTTATTTTTAAGGAAAAACGGGGTAATTTAGTATTAAACACCACTTTAATACTATGACAAATTTACACAATCCAACCTTATTTTCCGAAAAAGAGTTTAGAACTTTTAGGTGGAAATTATTTCTTGAAAAAGAAATTGGACAATTATATCAAAGTATACCATTTAAAGAACTTTCAGTTTTACTTCCTAAAAAGACTACTGAAGTTGGAGCCTCACCGTGGTTTAGCTATGAAGGTTACTTTGGTTTAATGTTTTTAAAGTCCTACTTAAAGCTAAGTGATGCAATGCTAATAAATCGTATCAATACTGATTGGGCATTGCAAATGTTTTGTGGCATACAATTAAAAGAAACTCAGCAAATTAGAGATAAAGATATTCCTTCAAGGGTTCGCAAATTTTTAGGTGAACATTTGGATATTGAATCTTTCCAGCAAGTATTAATCGAATATTGGAAGCCTTATATGGAAGATACACACTGCTTCCTTAACGATGCAACAGCATATGAGAGCTATATCAAATATCCAACTGATGTGAAACTGTTATGGGATAGCTGTGTTTGGGTCTTTGAAACAATGAATGGGCTTTGTAAAGTACTGAAGATCCGCCGGCCACGTTCAAAATACCGGGACCATCAACTACGCCAGATAAACTATCAGAAAACCAGGAGAAAAGGCTATAAATTAACAAGGAAAAGAAAACGTTTATTATTACAATTGTTGAACAAAGGTTTAGGACAATTAAAAGATTTGATTGACCAACATCAGAATCAAACTTGCAATTTACTAAATGACAAATTTCAACAACGTTTTACAATAATTCAAACCATTTACCAACAGCAACAATATTTATTTGACCATCCGGGTCAAAGTGTCCCGGACAGGATAGTTTCTTTGTTCAAACCATATTTGAGGCCTATTGTAAGAGGAAAAGAAACCAAAAGGGTTGAATTTGGGGCAAAAGTGATGACTTCACAAGTTGATGGGATCAATCTTATAGATAAATTGTCATTTGATCCTTATAATGAAGCAAAATACCTTCAACAAAGCATTATAAAGCATAAAGTTCGTTTTGGAAAGTGTAAGCAAATAGGTCTTGACCAAATATATGGTAGCAATGCAAATCGAAAATATATGAGTGAAAACAAAATATATAACAGCTTAGTGAGAAAAGGTAAGCCTTCAAAACTTGAGGATCAAGCTCGAGAACTAAGAAAACAACTTGGCAAAGAAAGATCAACAGTTTTGGAAGGAAGTTTTGGGAATGAAAAGAATCATTACGGACTAAACATAGTAAAAGCAAGACTGAGAGAAACAGAGATCATCTGGATATTATTTGGTGTTATGACCGCGAATGCAATGAAAATTGCTAAACGCACAAAAAATAGAAACACCAAGCAATTAACGGCATAAAAATCAACACAATTTACATGGGATTGGTGGCTCTAATTGTCAAATACGCTGAGTATCAGCAGGATATCGCTTGTAAACATGCGGATAATTTCGTTTTTATAAAATAACTACCTGTTAAACCGTTTTCGTAAAGTAGTTTTCTATGTCAAATTGTCAATTATTGGTTATACAAATAATTTTCCGGTAAAGCC
>DAOVJU010000526.1 GCA_030632095.1 Chlorobiota bacterium | reverse complement strand
ATTATTAGGAGTGGTAAATAAAACAATGTTTCTTAAGAGCAGGCCCCATACTTCATTAACCTTTTCGGCAAATGTAAAACCTTTAAAATCTGTTACTGTAACTATCGCTTATTCCTGGATGGATAATACTTATAATAACCTTGGTTTAGGATTAGCCTTTGGTAAAAAAGGTGCCCAGTTTTATATAGCTACAGATAAGATTCCAATTAATTTTGCAAAAATTGATGGCATACTTGTTCCATACAGTGCAAGAACATTTGATCTTCAATTTGGTTTAAATATAATATTCGGTTGTAAGAAAAAAGTGAAGAAAATTGAGCCACTTGCTTGTCCTCAACATAAGGCATGGGATTTAGATATTCTTCAAAGGCAACATCGTTTTGAACTAAAGAAGATAATAGAAAAGCAAAAATCAAAAAGAATATTATTTTATAAAGAGAAAGATCCAAAGGATAGAAAGAAAAGAAAGAAAAAATAATGTCATTTTATAAGGTTGCAAATAATTCCAGATGTTTATAATTCTTACATAAAGTTTTTCACTTTTTCATTATTCACTAAACATTCGATTCAATATAATCAATAAGTGAATGGATAATTTTTATATGTATTTCCTGGACACGGTCTGAATATTTTGAATAAGGCGCACGAATTTCAATATCGCACAGGTCTTTCATTTTACCACCATCTTTACCGGTAAGACCAATTATTTTCATTTTTTTATCTTTTGCAGATTTTATGGCGTTTAATATATTTTCGGAATTCCCACTTGTGCTTATTGCTAATAAAACATCGTTGTTATTACCAAGTGCTTCAATAAACCGAGAAAAAATATGTTCAAAACCGTAATCGTTTGCAACACAAGTAATGTGCGATGGATCAGAAATTGCAATAGCAGGAATCGCAGGCCGGTTTTCACGGAACCTGCCTGTAAGTTCTTCGGCAAAATGCATAGCATCGCTCATTGAACCACCATTACCGCAGGAAATTATTTTGCCTCCATTTTTAATAGATTCAACCATTTGTTTAGCAGCGTTTTCAATGAGTGAAAAGTTTTTTTCAGAAATAAATTCATTCAATGTCTTTTGGGCTTCAATGAAATTATGTTTTATATTATTCATTTTTCAATTATATGTTATTTATAAACGTCATTTAGGATATCAAGGTATGTTTTTTCATTTGCTTTAACAGAATAATTCTTTTCAACAATGTCTCTGCCTTTTCCTCCAAATTTCTCTCTAATATCCGGGTTTTGTATTAAAAACAAAATTGCTTCTTTCCATTCTTCTTCAGTTTTAACAAGCAATCCGGAAATATTATGTTCAATTATTCTATAATTTGCACCTATAGCAGTAGCTATAGTCGGAATACCAAGCCCCATGTATTGTAATGCCTTTAAACCACTTTTACCATAAACCCATTCTTCATCTGGCAATGGATATAATCCAATATCAATTCTGCTCAAATCTTCTACTTCAGTTTTTTGTTTCCATTGTATTGCTTCAATATCAATACCATCGATCTTTAATTCAGAATCACCAATAACCAGTACCTTAAAATTAACCTGCTCTTTTAACTTTCTAAGTACATTTTTAAGCAATAAAAAATATTTCGAAGTGCTGTGACTGCCACTCCATCCAAGGGTAAGTATTTGACCATTTGAATATGAATTTTTTGCAATATATACATCGGTGTTTATTGTTGATGAAATATCAGTAAGTTTATTGTTATATTTATTTACAAACTCATATAATTTAGGCGTACAAACAATAACATGACTGGCCTTTTTCATGAGAGTAATCACTTTTGTTTTCCCTTTTATTACGGAAATAAAATGATTAGCAGCACTTTTATGACCTAAAAATATCATATCATCAATATCATAAATAATCTTTTTGTTAAATATTTTAATAAGCCACTCAAAAATTGGCAGACCAAAAGGTGTAACCCACAAATGAATATAAACTCCATCAAAAAAAGGCAGTCTTAATAAATCATATATACGTTTAATATATCCCCATGTAGTCCATAGTATTTTTTCAATAATTCTTCCTTTTGAATAAACGATGTTCCAAAAACGCATTGACATAAATGGTGAGAGAACCAGGGTATAATTGTTTTTTCTCCAGGAAGCAAAATATTGTTCGTATTTTAATCGCTGTCCGGGAGCTACATTTTCAGGATATGGACATATGATGAGTATTTTTTTCATTCTATTTACAAAATAGCCAAATATTTTATTCAACTAATGAATTATAAACATCAATGTAAAGATTAGCATTCTTTTCCAGATCATATATATCAAATGCTTTTTTTCTAATTTCTTCCTTTGATATTTGTAGTAATTTTTCAATGTTGATTATTGCATTTTTGTATTCGGTTTTATTAAAATTTGAAATAATTATTCCTGTATTGGTTTTATTAATAAATTTATCCAGATCTCCAATTCTACTATTTACAATAATTGGGATTCCTATGGCTAACATTTCACCAACTTTTGTAGGAGAGCTGCTTATTTTAGAATATGCTGGTTTTATAAAAGAAATTCCAAAATCAGCAACACTTATATAATTTGGGACTTCTTCACGCTTGCAATGTAAAACACTGACATTTTCAGGATTAATGTTCTTTGTAAGGGCTTTATCTATAATAAGACTTTTAATTTCGTTTGAAAGCATTAAGAAATGAGAATCAGGAAAGTGATCGATAAAAACTTTAAAAAAATCCAGCATTTCATCCAACAAATACCATGTTCCTATTGAACCAAGATACAAAACAACTTTGGTATTTTCTGCAATATTTAATTTACTTCTATATAAACTTCTATTTTTAATTGAAAATTTGAAATGGTCAAAATCTGCTGCACATGGAATGATAGTTATATT
>DAOVJU010000135.1 GCA_030632095.1 Chlorobiota bacterium | reverse complement strand
CCATTATACATAGTTGTTAGCCAAATATCGCCATTTTTATCGCTTATTATTTTTCGGATTGTTTCATTAATACCTTTAAATCTCCCATTATTAATAAATTTTATTTTTTTGTATGAAAGTATATTTTCCTGACTGCCAGGTAATATAATTTCTACAGATGCAAATCCATCGGACAGACCAAGGAAAATATGAGCAGGAATTTTTTTTGATTGTCCGAAACAATATATATTTCCAATATTATATAACTCTTGAGCAACAGTGCCGGAGATTTGTATTACTCCATAATTTCCTGCTGCTAATAATGTATTATTTATTTGTAAAAAATCCCAGCAATACGACTTTGTATTGTGAACAGGTAAGAAATTATGCTTATCATTAACTAAACTCATTTTATATTCAGGCAGGTAATAAATTCCTCGCATTGTACTTGCATATATTTTCCCATTATATCTTATATTTGATAAAGCAAAACCTTCTAATCCATTTAACTCGTTAAACATGCTTAAAGGAGAATTTAACTCAATATAAGAAATGCCATTTTCTAATGCTGCCCATAAGTTATTATTTTTGTCAACAAGTAAATTATAGATACTATTGCTTTGTAATCCACGGTTTTTATTTATAACCTGAACTAATTTCCCATGATTGTCAATAATTATAATTCCACCTTTTAAAGTTGCAAAAGCATAGCGATTATTATTGATCTTTACAGCAGAATAAATGTCATTATTGTCGATATATTCATCTATTTCAGTATTTAGTTTAGTTATAATCGATGAAGGTTCATCTTTTTTATTTGAAATAATAGAGTCGTTAATAGAAAGCATTTCGAGGTTATAAGTATAAAAACCATTATGGTCAGTACAAACCAGGATTTTTCCTTTTTCTGAATAAGGTAAGATTATACTTTTATCAGATTCTGATATTATTGTTTTTGAATATGGTAGTAGCAGGACTTTATTGTTTTTCACTATATATATTCCACTATTGCTTTGAATAACAAAAATTTCATCATCTACTACAAATCCAAAATGCGGTGTTAGATGTATAGGTATTACATTAATTGTGTCATTAAACCAACGAAATATATTATCAATTGTTATAAAATATATTCCATGTGTAGTAGCATGTATTTTCCTTACATAACTAAAATCCTTATCATTTATATTAAGTTTATTTACTAATGAAATATAAGTCATCTGACCTGTTGAATCGCTTGCGAGATATCCAAATTCGCCTGATGCCCCTACATAAATTGTTTCATATCTGTCTTTAGCTAAGGAGAGTACAATAGATTTGTTTGTAACTTCTATTAATCTCCAGTTTTTACCATCAAATTCCAATACACCTCTATTGTTTCCGAAGTACATAACTTCTCTTTTGTCCTGTACTATTGACCAGTTTTGTGAACCTGCATTATATTCCTTATGATTATAATTTCGTATGAATGGAGAACCAAGCTCATCATGTGTTTGAGCAAAACAATTATGAATTATGAATGAAGAATTAAGAATTAAGAATAAAAGAAAATATTTAATAAAGTATCTGTTCATTTCCTTAATTATTATATTTTCAAGCCAATTACAGTGATATCATCTATTTGTTCTTCATTGCCCATCCAGTTTGTTAATGTTTCATGAAGTATTGCTTTTTGTTCAGGCATTGGTTTGTTGTGTATTTCTCTTAATAAATTCTTAAATTGTTTGCTCGTATATCTTTTGTTTTCAATGCCGCCAAACTGGTCAATAAATCCGTCAGAAAATAAATAAAAAATGTCCCCATTTTGTATATCAATGTTGTGGTTTGTAAAACTTTCCTTTTCCGTATGATATATACCTATTGGCATCTTGTCTGCTTTAAGTTCGGTGAATTTTTCATTCCTGATTATGTAAAGCGGATTCATGGCCCCGGCAAACTGCATTTTCATGTTTTCGAAATCTATTACACATAAAGCCATATCAATGCCATCTTCGGCTTCACCTTCTTTTCCTGATTGTCTGAGCGCAGCTTTTAACTGGTTCCTGAGTTCATTTAATGCCTGGCTGGCGGTTGTGATTTCTTTATACCTGACAATGTCATTTAACAGTGCAATGCCCAACATGCTCATAAATGCACCTGGAACACCATGCCCTGTACAATCGGCTACGGTAATAATTAAATAATTATCGACTTTTTTCATCCAGTAGAAATCACCACTAACTATATCGCGTGGTTTGAATAAAATGAAATAATCTGACAGATTTTTAGCAACTAACTCTTCGGGTGGGAGTACTGCTGATTGTATCCGTTTTGCATAGAGTATGCTATCGGTTATTTCATCTCTCTGCATTCTTATTTCTTCTTCGGCTTTTTTAATTTTAGTAATATCCGTATCAATAGCAACCAGTTTTGTTACATTCTTATTGTTGTCCAAAATCGGGGTAAGTGTTGTTTGAGACCAAATTTTATAGCCTGTTTTTGATAATGCACATGTCTGGTAAGTAGTTGTATGTTTCTTAGTAATACAATCATTTAAAACTTCTTTTATTTTGGAGTTGCTGCTAATGTCGATAATATTACTGCCTTTTTTATCAATCAATTGGTTGTAGTTATAGCCATATAGCCTGGTAAACCCTTCATTAATCCATTCGACATTTCCTTTCTTATCCATAATAATCACAGCATTATCGGTTTCGCTGGCGACAATAGAAAGTTTTTCAAGTTCAATATTTACTTGTTCTAACAAATAAGCTTGTTGTACTATATTATCAGTTTGAGTTAATATTTCTTCTTTTTGTTTATTGATCTCAGCATTTTGTTCAGATAATAATATGTTAGCTTTCTTTTTTTGACTGAACTGCTTGTATAATAAGACGGAAAAAATAAAAATAATTATAAAACCAAAAATAAAAGAAAACATAAGGATTTTTTGCTTTTTTATTTCGGCTTGATACAGGGCTTTGTCTTTGGTTAGTAATTCTATTTCTTTTTCTTTTTTTTCGGTTTCATATTTTGTTTGTATTTCAGTTATTTGTTTGTGTTTTTTTTCATTATAAACTGAATCTTTTAGAAATGCATATTGTTTATAATAATCAAGAGATTTTTTATAATTTCCAATTAAAGAATATGCTTCAGAAAGATTTATATAATTATCTAATATGGTTTGTATAAAAACTATCTCTTTAGAAATTTCAAGACTTATATTATAATATTTTATAGCTTGATTATATTTTTTGTTTTTTTTATATGCATTTCCAATACTAACATTTGTTATTGCTATTCCACGTTTATCTTCAATTTTTTCATGAATATTCAGAGACTTATTAAAATATTCAAGTGCTTTTTCATCTTTTCCCCAGGTTTGATAAATTTCGCCAATAAAATTCAAAGCGGTTGCCAATTTATTGTTATCATCAATGCTTTTTGCAATTTCAATAGATTTTTCATAAAAATCAATAGCTTTATTATACTCAGAAAGTTTATAATAAACTTCCCCGATATTATTATATGAATTGGCTATTCCTGCTCTATCTGCAATATCTAACTTTATTTTTAGCGATTTTTGGTAATATTCTAAAGCTTCTTCATATTTCTCCCAATAAAAATACATTACGCCAATATTATTATAACAAAAAGCCTCTCCTTGTATATTATTTACTTCTTCATTTAACAGTAATGCTTTTTGATAATATTCAATAGCTTCTGAATATTTGCCTATATGTGAATAAACTCCGCCAATATTATTATAAGAAATTGAAATTCCTTCTTTGAAACCTATTTCCTTGTCAATAGCAAGTGATTTTTTAAAATATTCTATTGATTTTTCATGATTTCCGCTATAAATATATGCTCTTCCGATATTATTTAAAATTTTTGCTTTACGCCTTTTGTCAGGGATTTCTTTTAATAATTCTAATGCTTGTAAACAATATTCAAGAGATTTAGACGGAGAAACAAATAAATACTCAACACATAAAGTATTCAATATTTCAATTTTTAAAGTATCTTTTGATACTTTTAATTGTTCTTGAAGACTGTCAATTTTAGCTTGTTTATCGGCAAAGGATTGATAGCAAAGAAACAATAGAATATAAAATAAACAATATTTCAGAAGGTGATTATTCACTATTAGATTGGTTTATGTTATATATTCATAGTTACTGGCTTTTTTGAACTCAAAATTGTTGGCCTGTCCGTAATTTACTTTTTTTATTTTACATGCTATTGTTTTTATGATTAAAGATAAGTAAAAAGAGGAAATTATTATATTTTCATGCCAATTACAGTTATATCATCAATTTGTTCTTCGTTGCCCATCCAGTTTGTTAAGGTTTTATTAAGTATTGCTTTTTGTTCAGGCATTGGTTTGTTGTGTATTTCTTTCAATAAATCCTTAAATTGCCTGCTCGTGTACCTTTTGTTTTCAGTACCGCCAAACTGGTCAATAAAGCCATCGGAAAATAAATAGAAAATGTCCCCGTTTTGTATATCAATAGTGTGGTTTGTAAAACTCTGGTCGTCTTTATAATAAATCCCAATTGGCATTTTATCTGCTTTAATCTCGGTGAATTCTTCATTCCTGATTATACAAAGCGAATTCCTGGCACCGGCAAACTGCATTTTCATATTTTCAAAATCTATTACACATAAAGCCATATCAATGCCATCTTCGGCTTCACCTTCTTTTCCTGATTGCCTGAGTGCGGCTTTTACCTGGCTCCTGAGCTCATTTAGTGCCTGGCTGGCTGTTGTTATTTCTTTATACCTGACAATGTCATTTAATAGTGCAATGCCAAGCATGCTCATAAATGCACCTGGTACGCCATGTCCTGTACAATCGGCCACTGCAATAATTAAATAATTATCGGTTTTTTTCATCCAATAGAAATCGCCACTTACAATATCGCGAGGTTTAAATAAAATGAAATACCCTGACAGGTTATTGGAAATTAATTCAACGGGTGGAAGTACTGCTGTCTGTATCCGTTTTGCATAAATAATACTATCGGTAATTTCATCCTTTTGCTGAATAACAATATCTCGCTGTTTTTCAATTTCATCACGTTGTGCTGAAATTTCTTTTTTTTGGTTTAAAATTTCAATTGTTCTTTCTTTAACTATTTGTTCAAGTTTTAGATTTGCTGCTTTTAAACGCTGTGTATTTATTCTGATACCTAAATAAAAAATCAAAATAAAGCCTGTTAAATATAAAATATAAGCCAGAATTGTTCTATACCACGGAGGTAGAACGGTAAATTTATAAATGGCTTCCCTGCCTTCCGTATCAAAAATATTTTTTGCCTTAACTCTGAAAATATAATTTCCTTCGTTTAGATTAGTATATTCTTTACTTGTTTTTTGTGACCAATTACTCCATCCGCCAGTTGGCGAATCAAAACCTTCTAAATAACAACTATATTTATTTTCGGATGAGTGTTCAAAAAATAGCGCAGAAAAATAAAAAGTGATAGAATTATTTTTAAAATCCATATAAGGAATTAATTGCTCAGGCTGACTTAAATCGAAAGATTTAAAATACATCTTGTTTTTATTGATATCGTTATAGAATGTACCGTTGAAAATAATTGAATCTTTTGCTATTGTTACTTTTCGGATAAGGGTGTTGAATGTAGCATTATATTCTTTTTCTATATTTTGATCAAACCGGAATAAACCTTTACTTGAACAGTACCAGATAACATTGTTTTCATCAACAGTAAAGTTATGAGCGCCAAGTGGTAATTTTTTATAAGGAGTAGTATTCCAGTTATGATATCCATTAAGCGTTTTGTTAATTATTCCAAGTCCAAGGTTGTCAGAATTTATTAAAATCTGATCTTCATTATTGCAATATATTTTAGTTACCTTAACAGAACCAGATGATAGTACTTTTCCAAATGAAGTGTCAGGAATAAATTTAGTATAAGCAGGCTTATTATTTGATGCTATAATAGCTTTATAAATACCTTCCTGGCTTGCAACAAAAATATTGCTGCCAACAGAGTACACATAATTATAATTTAATTGAGGCAAGCCATGTGCCGTATCATACCTGGTTATTTTGTAATTTGTGATATTATTATCGGGAAATTTAATATAGATAATGCCACTATAAGATGTAGTTAACCACAAATTTCCTTTATTATCACTTGTAATTTTTCTTATTGATTCATTGATTTCATTGATTTTGACACGGTTAATCAATTCTATTTTATCAGATTTATTTTTGTTATCATGATAAATTATTTCAACAGATGAAAAACCATCCGTTTCGCCAAGAAAAATGCGATTAGGAAATTTTGATGACTTACCCTGGGAATATATGCCTGCTTCCTTGAATATCTGTAGGGCAAGAGTATCATGTATATGGAAAATACCTTTCCTTCCAAAAGCTAATAATATATTTTTTTTCGGTAAAAAGTCCCAACAGGAAGATGAAATATTTTTAACCGGTATAAAATTATTACTGTTATTCTTAATTTTTGTTTTAGAATCAGGTAAATAATGAATTCCATCCATAGTACCCACGTATACCTTACCATTATGTTTAACAATGGAATAGACAGATTCTTCAAGCTTGTTCAAATTATCAAATTTTGTAATGGGAGAACTGATTTCAATGAATGATATTCCATTATTTAATCCGGCCCATAAATTTTGGTTTTTATCTGTAAAAATACTCCAGACAATATTGTTTTGCAATCCATAGTTTTTATTAATAATCCTGACTATTTTACCAATACTGTCTATTATAATTATGCCATCTCCCAGCGTTGCAAAAGCATAACTATTATCGCTGATTTTTGCACTTGAATAAATACGATTTTCGTTTAAATAAGTGTCAATTTCTGTTGGAAGTTTCCTTAATATTTTGGATGAGAAACTTTTATCCTGTTTTAGGGACTTAATGTCATTGTTATAAAGTGCTTCAATATCATATATATAAAGTCCCTTTTTTTTAACCGCAAATAAAAGTTTGTTATCAATAAATGGTAATATTTCAATTGATCCTCTATAATCAGAAAATTCTTTACAAAAGGGTAGTGGTTCAAGCAAATTGTTTTTAAATGCAAAAATTCCTTTATTTCTTTGTATAACAAATAACCTGTTATTAATAGTAAATGCAATATTACCGCCAATATTTACGGGAATTACAGTGATTGAATCATTCAAATACCGAAATATTTTATGAATTGATATAAAAAAAACACCATCAGATGTAATACAGGTTTTCCATATTTCATTGAAATCCCTGTCTTCTTTTTTTAGCTTGTTAATTAATGATATATATAATATTTTACCTGTTGAATCACATCCAACATATCCAAATTCACCTGATGCCCCGACATAAACAGTACCCAAACTATCAATAGCTAGTGAACGGACACTGGAATTATTTGGCAAACTGGTTTTATTCCAGTTATTACCGTCATATTCAAGTAAACAACTTCCATTTCCAAAATACATTATGCCCCTGTTATCTTGCACAATTGCCCAGTTTTGCGTTGTGGCATTGTATTCATCGGTCGTAAAATTTCTTATAAAAGGAGAACCAAGTTCATTTAATGATTGAGTAAAGCAATTATGATTAAATAATAATGAATAAAGAATGAAGAATGGAAGAAAATATTTGATAATGGCTCTATTCATTTTATCAAGGCTATGATAGATATGAAAGTTATTAAATAATTACAATGGGTGATCAGTGATCGATAATTGGTTCACAAATCACCGCTTCATCATTTTATAGATCATATTATTACTAAGTGCAATATAATATATAATTTCATTATGAGTTTAGCAAATTCTGTTGTTTTTTTGCAGTCAGGATTCTTTAAACTGTATGGTTTTATCCTTGCCATTCGATGAAATCATTATATTTTAAAACCTAACACAGTGATATCATCAATTTGTTCTTCATTGTCCATCCAGTTTGTTAAGGTTTTATTAAGTATTACTTTTTGTTCAGGCATTGGTTTGTTGTGTATTTCTTTCAATAAATCCTTAAATTGCTTGCTCGTGTACCTTTTGTTTTCAGTACCGCCAAACTGGTCAATAAAGCCATCGGAAAATAAATAAAAAATGTCTCCGTTTTGTATATCAATGTTGTGATTTGTAAAACTCTGGTCGTCTTTAAAATAAATCCCAATTGGCATTTTATCTGCTTTGACCTCGGTGAATTCTTTATTCCTGATTATGTAAAGCGGGTTCCTGGCACCGGCAAACTGCATTTTCATGCTTTCATAATCTATTACACATAAAGCCATATCAATGCCATCTTCGGCTTCACCTTCTTTTCCTG
>DAOVJU010000257.1 GCA_030632095.1 Chlorobiota bacterium | reverse complement strand
CTAGTGTGAAGATTGCTAAGTTAGCGAACTGTAATTTTAGATGATATTTTTCTTTTTACAAGGCAAAATTTGCAAGCATAGCCGTAGCTACGGTTAATAATTTTAACGAAGTAAAAAGGGAAATAGGACTGAAATTAGTTTGGGAAGTTAGTAATCTTCACACTAGTGTAATAATTACTAAATTGTGTTACTAATATTTTACGTTGATTTTCAAATAGATAAAATACTATTTTTGTTATATCTTGATTTTACCTGACAACAATGATTTAGAATTAAATTGAAATATTAATTTCCCTTTTATGAAAAATAAAAAAATTCTTCAACCAAATTTCATCATATTAATATTTATTGCTCTCGCTTTTCTTATGATCAGCAGTGCTTTAATTGAGCTTTATCAAAGCAAAAAAGATTTATACCAATTGATGGAAGAGCAATCGCACACACTCCTTGAGTCAATAATAATTGCGTCGCAAAATTCTTTACTTACCAATGAATATCTGGAAGATATATCGCAAAAACGACTATTGAATAATGCTAATCTGATAAAAAAATTATATGAAGATGGTAAAATGACTGATGAAGTTTTAAAGGATATCTGTGATCAGAATGATATTTATCGAATTAATATATTTAATAACCAGGCACAAAAGATTTTTTCCAGTTATAATAAAGAAGCCTATAAGGTAAATAAAATACAATTTCCTGTTGAACGATTAAAACCTATATTTGATGGCCTCACAGATACTTTGGTGATTGGTTTAAGAAAAGCACGAGCCAGTGCCGGTTACCGATATGCTATTGCTATTGCCACTAATGATAATGGAGCAATAGTTTTAAATATTGACGCACAACAATATTTGGAGTTTAAAAAACATACCGGTTTTGGCCCGTTTATAAGGAAAATAGCAATTGAAAATCCTCAAATAATATACATTGCTTTACAGGATAGCTTTAACATTCTTGCAGCAACCGGCAATATTAAAACATTGGAATCAATACAAAATTCAGAGTTTTTATCAAATTCATTTACCGATTCAGTCTTTTTAAGCAGAATTGTTGATTTTGATACTTTAACAATATTTGAAATAGTACATCCATACACGTTTAAGAATGAAACCATTGGCGTAATAAGAATTGGTTTATCAACAGCACCACTTCAGGAAATTAACAAACGTATTTACAGGAGGTTAATTATTATTACGATTGTATTGATAGTTATTGGATTATTCATGTTTACATTAATTTTCATCCGCCAGCGTTTAGGCTTTCTTCAAAAAGAATATGAAATTGTTGAAACCTATTCAGGTAACATAATTGATAATGTTAGTGACGCAATTATTGTATTTAATAAAACCGGAGACATTAAAATTTTTAACAATGCTGCTGAAATTTTATTTATAAAGAAAAAAGATGAGGTACTGCAAATATCAATAAAAGAGCTATTTAACGAACAAGAATGTAAGAAACTGTATGAGAAGGAAATAACTATCCATCAGATGAATTGTGTAATTGCCGGTCAAAAAAAGTATTTACTGGTATCAAGGAGTAGTTTTCATGATTCTGATGGAGTTGAATATATTATACTTGTTATGAAAGATTTAACAGAACAAAAACTGCTTGAAGAGCAAATGGAGCGAAAACAACGTTTAACAGCTATGGGCGAATTAGCTTCCGGTGTTGCTCATGAAATAAGAAATCCATTAAATGCGATAGGCACAATAATTCAACAGCTCAAGAAAGATTTTAAGCCAGGCCATGATAAAGATGAATATAACGAATTAACTGAAATTGTGTATGGTGAAGTACGCCGGATCAATGATACTGTTCAGGATTTTTTGCGATTTGCAAGGCCGGAACCTATACAGGCCAGTAATTTTAAAATAACAGAATTGATTGATCAGTTAAAAAAACAATATCAATCAATATTAGAAAAGCAAAAAATAAAGCTAAATGCTGAATTCAAGTGGAATGGCAACGTTTTTTGGGATAAAAAACAAATAAAGCAGGTTTTAATTAATATCATCCAGAATGCCATTGAGGCAATTGATAATAACGGAAATATTTATATTGAATTATCATCCTTAAACGAAAGTAGACCTAACAGGTTTTCAAAACCTGTTAGGTCTGGTCAGGATAATGAAGAACTTGAAATAAAAATAACTGACGATGGCCCTGGCATGGATATAAAAACAAAAGAGAATATTTTCAATTTATATTTTACAACCAAAGCAAAAGGAACCGGAATAGGACTTAGCCTTGTACAAAGAATTGTATATGAACATGGTGGTGTTATTAGTGTTGATAGCGAACCCGGAAAAGGAACAACATTTATTCTCAGATTAGCAAAGTCTTTCAAGGAATAGATATCTATACTAAAAAAAAGTTTAATTACTTTTTTGAATTACTAAACGAAGAACTTTTACAATTTCTTTTAAATCATCGTAGTATTGAACCATATTTAAAAAACTAATATTACTCATACTTTCTCTTCCATGAGAAATTAAATGACGTTGTGATACAATTGAGTTTAAAGATTGATGTTGTCTATCAGAAATCTTATCAAAATACATGTCAAACCATTTTACATTAAATGAATTTAATAGATATTCCAGCTTTTTATTATCAACATTTGTAAAGTGTCTTAATTTTTGATTAACAAAATACTCTGTATTTTTCTTACAGGTTCCATCATGATATTCAGCAATTAATTCTTTAATTACATTCTCCAAATAGCCAGAAGTTTGTATACATAAGTATTTTGCTAAATGTGACTTAATCTCATTTTCTTCAAATGTTGAAACCTTTTCGAATAGATTGTCAAGTCTCTTCTCCTGCAATTCAAGTCTTTGTAATCTCATTTTATATGGAATCAAATTTATCAATTGATATCTCAATTCTCTTTTTTACAGTATTCTCATCAGAAGTCCCTTCTTTTACAAGTATAGTAAATGAATCTTCTTTTAATAGTTCTTCATAAGCTGTTAAAAAAGCTGCTTGGTCAGGAAGAGAACCCTTTTCTATTCTTTTAGAAACTCCGATCATTATTGAATCAAATAATGCGGCATTAATTCCCCTTCCTAATCGAAATGCTTTGTTTCCTAAAGATTGGTTTATATAACCAATTAAAGATTGTATAACAGAATCAAGTTGTTCTGATTTATATTTAGTTAAATTCCTATTTGAGTTCATAAACCCATTAAGAAAAGATTTAAGTGGTTTTTGATATTCAGATAAATTGTAATAAAGTGCAAAAAAACGTAATAAAAGTTCTTGTTCTTTTAACCTTTCATTCATTTTTCCAAAAACGTCCCTCCAATTCTTTTCAAGAACAAGTTTATTTAAATATTCATTAAATTCCCCATAATAAATGCAAGCTCTAATTTCTTGAGGCGTAAGAATTTTACCACTAGAATTTAACCTTTCAAATATTGTATAAATACTACTTTCATTATCATCTGGTTCTTCCTGTTTTATTATTGTAGCATGAATTATTGAGTCATCAAGCCTTAATTTATCAGATGAATTTAAATCGGCATAAGTCAATCCTTCCAAATCTTGTTGAACACCAATAAGTTTGAAAGTTTTATTTTTAAAATTATTTTCATAGAAACTATATAAACTATAAATTCTTTGTTGTCCATCAACAATTAATAGTCTGTTAGTTCCTTCTTCTTTTGAGAGGAATATCCCTGGAACTGGTAAGCCCAAAATTAACGACTCAATAAAACGTGAAGCTTCTTTGATGTTCCAAACAAATTTTCTTTGAAAAGGAGGCAGAAATATAGCATTTGAATCTACTCTTTTAACAATGGAATCAACTGGATAGTCAGCCCCATAACTTGTAATTGAGTATCGAAATTGTACAACTTCATTTTCTGTATCATCTTCGATATCTTCTACCTCAGTTTTTTGATCGTAAGAAAAATATTTTTGCAGATTACCAGTTGAATGAATCTCACTTGAATCATTAACATAATCAATAAAGAAATCAGGACGAAAAGCAACAACAATTTCTCCATTATCTTTTTTGTGTGCGGCTACTTTAGCATTAATAGCTTGTTCTAATATTTCTTTCTTTATTTGCATTGAAGCGGACCATGCGGGTTGTCCAATATGTTTTCTTATATCAAAACCAGCAAAAACATCTTTATCATCCCAATATCCCAAAATTAATGCTTTAGAATTAGATTCCTCTTCAAACCTATTAACTTTAACTTGGATTCTAAATTCATTTTCTGCTCTTCCTTTTCCCCCATGAGACAGATTCCAGATATACACTCGTAATAACTGTGAAATATCATTTTTAAAAATTTCTAATCTAACAGGTTGTTGTAAAATATCTGACTTTGTTTTTATTTCCCACCCATTTCTCTTAATAGCCTTAACTACCTTATGAAAAAGTTCTTCTTTATTTAGAATAGCCATTATATAATATTTTTTTCAAATCTAAATTTACTTGCCTTTAGGTATTCTTCTTCGAGTTCACTACATATCCATTTTCTTCCAAGTTTTTCAGCCACCCAACCTGTAGTATTTGACCCACCAAATGGATCAAATATTAAATCATTTTTATCAGTTAAAAATAAAATGAAAAATTCTGCAAATCTCCAAGGAAATCTAGCTGGATGTGGTTTGATTCCTTCTTCCTTGCAACGAATTATATAATTGCTATTAGATTCATTGTTACCTAATTCTAAAACATTAGGAGGAATAGCTCCTTTATTATCCTTTTGAAATTTGTGAGTTATATTGTGTCCACTTGGGCGCATTTTTGCCCTATAGCCATTTTTAATCAAATTTTTCATTGCAGGGCTATATTCTCGTAAAACATTTTTATTGTTTGCTTTTGGCCGTTCCGTTTTAGAAAGCCACCAAACTAAATTTACAGAATCTTTTACTCGGATTCTTTCAACATTAACCCATTGAGCAGGAGCTGGTAGTTTGGCAGGATTATAATGGAAAAATTCCTGTGCTAAAAAAAAATTTTGTTCTTTAACCATTCTGATCAAAAGTTCGTATTGATAGATGCTTCTAACAGGATTGCCTGGTAAATAAGTTCCACCCAAATCAATAACAAAAGAACCTTCTGGTTTTAATATACGATAAAATTCTTTAGAAAAATTCAAAAACCAATCAATATATTCATCGGATGATTTATTTCCGTATTCTTTCTGACTGGTAAGTGCAAAAGGTGGTGAAGTCAAAATTAGATCAATAGAATTGTCATGGATCTGCTCCATAAGTTTTAAGCTATCAATTAAAAATGATTTGCCGAGATTTGTCTTGCAATATGGTTTGATATTTATTGAAAAGTTCAAAATGCCATCCCTGTTTATTTTTTTTGTTCCAAGTTTATCCATTATTATATTAACCATTTTTAACAAAATTACTATTAAATTCGAAAGTGAGAAATATTATTTGTATGTATGCTAACATTTGAACAAAGTGAAAGTTCACATGAAAACAGTAAGTAAATTAAACTATTGATGTATAAAAACAATGTTAAAAGAGGCAAGTTTCTTCGACCAAAACGTAATTTTCCTCGCCTACCCGGTCGAAATATTTGATTTAAAGATAGAAGTAAATTTTATTAATATTTCATATATAGCTAAAAAACAGGCTATTAGATATTTTTGGCACACGCTTTGAAATTGAGTGAACCAAACAATTAAAAATTATTTACAAATTAAAAATTTAATAAAAT
>DAOVJU010000502.1 GCA_030632095.1 Chlorobiota bacterium | reverse complement strand
GTGAGCTGAAAATATTGCGGTAATCCTTTAGGTAAATAGAAAGTAAATGTATTTTCCTCTTTATTAAAAGTCTTAATCCCTCCATCTATAATGAAAAGTAATTTATTATTCTTAGTTTTTATTATTTTAAATATCCTGTCGCTAAGTTTTTGTTGCCCGGTAAAGTTTTCAATTTGTATTTCATTAAAGCCCGATGATGGATTTTTAATTAAAAAAGCACCGCTTCCATGTGTTCCTATCCAAAGCCGGCCATTATCATCTCCCAGAATTGAAGTAACATCACCTTCAATAGTTATACTATCTAATTTGAGTTCCTCAAAGTTATGCCTGTCAAATCTTGTTATTCCCCCGCCAATATGTCCCAGCCATATATTATTATTTTCATCTTCATATATATATCGAACACCATTTTCTGCCAAACCTTCATCTGTTGAAAAATTTTCAAAGTTTATACCATCAAATCGTGAAACTCCACTTGCTGTAGCTAACCAAATATATCCTGAATGATCTTGAATAATATCATATACTTTTGACTGGGCAAGGCCTTCTTTAACACTGTATTGATCAAAGTAATATTGCTGTGCCCGGCTATTAGAAAAAACCAAAAAAATTACTACATAAAGAACTAATTTCGTCCTTAGCAAACAATTTACAAATTTATTCATAATTAAAAGATTAAAATAAAAAGGGTATATGCTAAAATAATAACATATACCCTAAATAAAAATGTTTTATAAAATCAATTAATATTTATTTTATTAATCCTCTTTACGTATAAAGAAAAATGTTCCATTTTCATCTTCAAAGCCTTGTATTTTACCAAATTTTGGTTTCTGGGCATTGTTTTTAGTAACTGCTTCAGTTACTTTTATTACAATTGTTTCGATTGGCAAACAAGCATTTTCATTATAAGTTAATGACTTGGCAAATGTTTTTGTAAATTGTGAATTATCAACAGCCAATTCATATCCTGCAGAAGAAAAGACTTGAGAAGATTTAAATTTTGTAGCAGTTATGTCATCACATGATCTTTCTTCAAGTGATGACCGCATGGCCTGGTAGAATGATGGCCCGGATTCACATGCATCAGTTATAATTAACACATGTGTAATTTCTTTTGAATAAGACTGCATAGCTGCCTTTAGTGAGTTTATATTAAAATATGTAAATTCATCATCTCTTACAGCATTAGTAGGAATCCAATAACCGGTTTCATTTAAGAACTTTCCATGTCCTGCATACCATACTAATAATGAATTTACATGGTTTGTTTTAATTAAATCTCTCAAATCAATAGAAAAGAATTTTTCCATTTGCATTTTAGTCATATCTCTTTTGTGAATCATATTATGGATCTGGTAATTTGCAAAAGCTGTTTTCATAGAAGTTACGTCTTTTGTTGGTCCTTCCAGACTTGCAAACGATTCATAATTAGAGTTTTCAATAAAAACAACCCATGTTTTTCCCATCGGATTATTTTCATTTAGATTTACCCCTTCCCTATTAAACCTGAAGGTTGTAATCGATTCATTATCATAAATATCAGTGACTTTTACATCAAATGAATTCTTACTTACTATATCAAGCGTAGTAGAAAACGTAGGATTAAGTTCGTCTCTTCTATAGCTGGAAATTAAATCATCTACATAAATTGCTTTTATTAAGCTTTCATCGGAAATTGAACCTTCAATATATAATTTAGGATCTTCACTACTTAGATAAATTTCTCCGTTAAAAGATGCATATGGTGATAACAATGTAACCACCGGTGGATCAACTTCAGTTCTTTTAATCCTATAACTAAATGTTCTTTCATTATGGTAAACATCTGAAACAATCACTTCAAATTCATCCAAACCAATAATTTCTATACTATCATTAACAACAATTTTTCCTTCTGAATTTCTTTCAAAAGCGAGCTCCTTTTCTCCAACCTTAACAAATTCAATGTCACTCTCATCAGATATCTCGCCAATTAAGGTTAAGAAATCTTTTTTCTCCTGAGTTTGTAATATTCTCTTGTCAATTGGTTCAGGATCAATAATAGCCAGGTCAGGTTTATTTTCTTCTCTTTTTAAATCATAAAGACGATCTACGCCATATTCATTAACTGAATCGGGTATTTCCATTGTAATTAATTTCTCGTAATCTGTTATTGCTCCTTCACTGTTAGCTACATCATCATATAACATAGCCCTGTTTAAATATGCAGCATATCGTTCAGGATTCAACTGTATTACTTTACTAAAATCATTTATTGCATTTTGTTGCTGGCTGTATTCTTTATAATAAACCCCTCTTCTGAAATATACATCTTCATCATCAGTTTTAAGGCTGTTAATTTTAGATAGATCAGCAATAGCGGGGTCATAATTTTTTACAGCATGATTAGCTTCACTTCGCAACCAATAACCTGTAACAACATCAGGATACATATTAATAACTTTATTGGTAAATTCAAGCGCTCCCAATGGATTATCAGTTTTTAAATACATACTTGCAATTGCATAATAGCTTTTGGCATATTCATAATCATATGAAATTGCCATTTGATAGTCGGCTTCAGCTTCTGCATATTTTCCCAGGCTATCATTAACCACACCATGCATATAATAATTAAAATATGACTTTTCAGCATCAAGTATGATATTACAAAAACTAAGTGCTTTATCAAAGTTCTTCAAATTAACATAAGCAATTATTATATTTTTAAGCGCTAAAGTATTACGTTTATCTAAGGCTAATGCTTTACTAAGATATTCTACGGCTTTTTCATAATTATCTAATTTGTTGTACAATCTGCCAAAATCTACATAAATTTTTGGATTTGAACGATCGTATGTAATTGCACTTTCAAAATCAGGAATTGCCTGATCATATTTTGCATTTTTATAATAGATCTTTGCCCTATAGTAATACGCATCTGCATACGAAGAATCAATACCTATAGCTTGCGTATACATATCAATTGCACCATTTACATTACCTTCTGCATACAATTTTGTTCCACTTTTAACTATTTTCTTCACATTTTGACTATATGCATTACCTATTGTTGCTATTATCATTAAAGCTAAAAGGATATAATTACGTGTTTTCATTTCCATTGAATATTAT
>DAOVJU010000237.1 GCA_030632095.1 Chlorobiota bacterium | reverse complement strand
TCATCGTAAGAATAAATAGTATTAATAAAATTATCATGTTCACTTTTAAGTAATTTTAATTGAGCTGAACCATCGGTGATATTTATTTCAATTATATCTTTTTCTTTTACCAGCAAACTGTCTAGATACCCTGGTGTAAAAGCATTTAGTCCTAAATTCTGAATAAGCAATACAGTATCTAATTTCCAGGAGCCTTCAAAACTCACTGTTGTAAAAGATTGTATATCTGACCATACTTCACCGGAAATATTTTCAATAACATGTGCCCAATAATATGTAGTATTGGGTAAAAGATTTTTTGGCCGCAATAATTTTGAATCAAAAAACTGAACAGGAGGATTGATAGTATCAAGATATATTCCCTTTATGTTCTTAAAAAAGTATTTTATATGTACTCCTTGCAGCTTGAGAAATCCAATAGTGGTTGATCGAAGCGCAGCATCCGTTGCACCATTTTCAATAAGAGGGTCTTCAAACAATACGTTTTGCAAAGGATCATTTTCTTTTGCGCAAGAAAAAACAAATAGTAGCAAAATGATATTAATAATTTTTCTAATCATTGAATTTGTTATAAGCTTCACATAGTTTAAAGGGAGCAAAAGTAATTTATTTCAATATCAAATACATTTATTATTCTTCTATTTAATAACAATTTTATTCTAACAAGTGTAATAAGTTTCAGGAATTATCACTCATAATAACTAAATAAACGTGTTACATCCCTCCTTTAAAATCAAAACTCCTGTTTTCCGCACTTTTGAAAAACAGCTTCTAGAAGCCTTGGTTTTATTGAGTTGAATTTTGAAAATGGGTGTCCCGACCTTATTTTTGTATATGTTTATAAGAAAAAAGAAGAATGCGTCGGGCAGCCTTTCTGTACAAATCATATCCAAATCAACAGGCAAGTATAAAGTTGTAAAGACTATTGGTTGCGGTTATAACGAACAGGAAGTAGGAAAACTGACCTATATTGCCAAGCAAGAAATTGAACGATTATCCCATCAATTAAAGTTATTTGTATCAGAAAAAGACACGGTTGTTGAGCAAGTATTTTCCATTTTAAGTAATGCGAGTATCAGAACAGTTGGACCAGAAATAATTTTCGGCAAGATATACGACAGTATCGGTTTTGATGCTATAAAAGAAGAACTTTTTCGACATTTAAGTTATAGCCCGACTGGCATTCCCCTTGAGTAAATTAAAGACAGTTGATTATTTATATCGTTATCAAGGAGTAATGCTTGATATAGATGCCATTTATCGCTTTTTAGATAAGTTCAGCAACAAATTAAAAGATCAGGTTGAACAGATAGCATTTGCCCATACATTAAAAGTTTTGCAAGGCAATATAAGTATTGTTTTTTACGATATGACAACTATTTATTTTGAAGCGAGTGATGAGGATGATTTGCGGAAAACCGGATTTAGTAAGGATGGTAAACATCAAAATCCACAAATATATATAGGCTTACTTGTTGGCTTAGGAGGCTATGCAATCGGTTATGATATTTTTGAAGGAAATACTTATGAAGGCCATACCCTTATTCCATTTATTGAGAAAATTAGCAAAAAGTTCAATTTAAATAAACCTGTTGTAGTTGCTGATGCAGGGCTTTTATCAAATGATAATATAAAAGCATTAGAAGAAATGGATTATGAATATATTATTAGTGCAAGATTGAAAAATGAATCGAAAAAAATAAAGAAACAGATATTGAAAAAACAGCTTAGCGATGGGCAAATGATGAAGATAAAAAAGAAAGATAATATCAGGCTTATTGTTACCTATGCAACAAATAGGGCTTTCAAAGATGAATATAACCGAAAAAGAGGGCTGCAACGCTTAGAAAAGCAAATCAAAGCTGGCAAACTAACCAAATCAAGCATAAACAATAGGGGCTATAACAAATACTTAAAATTAAAAGGTGATGTGTCCATTGAGATTGATTATGAAAAATTTAATAACGATAAATCATGGGATGGTCTTAAAGGATATATTACCAATGCAAAACTTAACGATAAACAGATCGTAGAGAACTATAAAAATTTGTGGCATATTGAAAAAGCATTTAGAATGTCAAAAACAGACTTGCGGATACGTCCTATTTATCATAGACTCAAACACAGAATTGAAGCACATATCTGTATATCTTTTACAGCCTATTGTATTTACAAAGAACTTGAAAGGGTACTGTACAAAGAAAAATCAACATTGTCCTTAAAGAAATCTGCTGAATTAACTCATAATATGTATCAAATAACATATACACTTCCTGAATCTAAGCAGACAAAATCAAAGTTGTTAAAAATGGATAACCAGCAAGCTGAATTATATCAAATAATTATGAAAAATTTCTAGGGTGTCCCAACGCTGAAAACAGGAATAAACGTGTTACATCCCTCCTTTAAAATCAAAACTCAATTTGGTTTGAAGTTCAGAAATATGTGAAAAGATTTTTTTAAGAGTTGTAACCTCTATATTTGTGAGCTGATTTGTGTCAACAGAATTGTCCGGTTTCCTGTTGTTTATAATGTCAATAGTTTGAAACCTGAACCTCAGCAGCATCAAATAATTGTAAGTAAGCACAAGTTCCTCATGAAGAGGTTTATTTAGAATTGCTTCCTTTTTCATTTTTTCCAGCCGTTCCAGCGAATTGGTTTCTGAAATTTGATTCTTCAATGCATAAATCCGAATAAAACTAATGATAGGTAATAATATTCTTTTAATATCAATTATGTGTGTGTCTTCCGGATTTGTAGTTCCGACAATACTTCCAAAAAAACTTACAGGTGCTTTGTACTTAATTACGCTTTGGGCCATGTGCTGAAAGAAAACCGCTTTATTTTTAACAACTTCATGTACATGTTCATGTAAGTCTTCAGCATAAGAATTTTCACCAAAAATACATCTGAAATCGAAAACAATGCTTAAGTCCAGCACACTTTGCGGATCGCTATTATTTATCCATGAAGTAAAATTATTTTTCCAAACCAAAAGTGGTTGCGTCCATTTCTCATTCATTGCCATAATACCACCTTCACAAAACTGATAACCAACTTTATCAAGATTTGTATTTACTTGTTTGCCTAATTTGCTAAAATACTGGTAAGCAACTTCAAGTTTTTCATTTTCAACATCTTCAATAATAATAGCATTGTCCTGATCAGTAATGAAAGTTTGTTCCATCCTGCCCTCGCTACCCATGGCAATAAAAGCAAATTTGCATGGTGGTTTACCAATATCTTCAATAGCGAGCACAATAAGGCGTTTCGAAATAGCATCAGATACAGAAGTAATAATCCTTGTTATATTTTTAGTTTTATGCCCACTTTCAAGAAGTGCATTTACAAATACAGGCACATTGTCATTAATTCTTTTTAACTGGTTTGCATCCTCCGAAATTTCAATTTCTTTTATTAAATAAGTAAGAGAATTTCTTTGCATCTCCAATACATCCAAATTACCAATAAAACCTGTCATTTCACCGGAATCATTAATCACTAAAAGATGTGAAACCTTTTCCTTTCCAAAAAGCAGTAATGCTTCATATAATAAGGCATTGTCCTGGATTTTTATTACAGGCGATGTCATGATTGTTGAAACAGCCATTTCAGTGTCCAGATTATTTGCTATTACTCTCGTTCGCAGATCTTTATCGTTAAAAGCGCCAATAACAAAATTATCTTTGGTAACATAAATAACTTTATGGTTCTTGCGTGTCATTTTTAAAGCAGCATCTTTAATACTGGTTTCCAGATCACAAGTAATGAATTCTTTTATAAAATGCTTTATTGGCTGGTGCATCAATAAAAGTGAAGTTTGTATCTCATCTGAAAGCTTACTGGTTTCTTTTTCAATATGCCTGTGACTGGTTAAATCTTTTGTAATTACAATAAAACCATCTTGTTTGGCATATTGAATTTTTGATACGGTAATAACTATATCTTTAACAGTATTGTTGCAACATTTGAGTTGGGTTTCAACAGTAATTGATTTATAAGGCTGTGTACATTTATCAACCACATCGTTCCATTGAACAGAAAAGAGATCATTAAAAGTTTTATTAAGGATTTCAATTGAATTGCATCCTATCATTTGATTAAACCTGGAATTTGAGAAAATCACTTTTCCGTTGATCAGCATAACAGTACCATCAATTGAGGCTTGCACCAAGGATTGGTATTTCATACGTGATAAGCGTAATTTTTCTTCTGCTCCTTTTCTCCTTTTTTCAAGAACAAAACTTTGTCTTAATATGTATAAAAGCAGAATAATAATAATTAAGGAGATACCAAATGAGATCAGGAGAATCCGTTTTTCCATTGCTTTGATTTCTTCCTTTACATCTTCGAGATAAATCCCTGTTCCAACAATCCAGTTCCAGTCTTCAATAGCTTTTACATACGATAATTTGGGTACTAATCGTGTAGAGTCATCCTTCCACTGCCATATATAGTTAATAAATCCTTCATTATCTTTTTTAACCAGCTTTACAGCTTCAACAAATAGTTTTTTTCCTTCCGGATCTTTATAGTCCGAAAGGTCAGTACCATTAAGCTCTTTTCTGTAAGGATGCATGATCATAACTGGTTGCATATCAATTATCCAGAAATAATCTTTGCCTTCTTTTCCATAACGCATTTTTTCTATTCTTCTAGCTGCAAATGCTTTTGCCTCCTCAACTGAAATTACAGAGTCTTTATAATCGTTTTTATATTCTTCAATTAGGCTACAAGCTGTATTTGTCAATTCACTGATCATTTCTTTTTTTCTGTCCATACTATTTTTTTCCAATGCAGGAATAATAATCACATAAAGCGAAATTATGAATAAACAGATTGTTAAAAAGCTTGGGACAACAAACCCCAGGTAAAAATTTCGAATACTTTTATTTAGCATAAAAAGTAAATTAAAGTACTTGAAGTGCCTTAAGTACTTAAAGTACTATTATTGAACTATATTTTTTTAGCTGATACTGTATTTTCTATTATATCAAAGATAAGAAATCCATTCCTATTTTTTCCTTCAGCAATTGCAGGGCATATAATTGCTGCCGGAAGTGAAGGTAATTTTATGGTTTTAAATCTTTTCAGAACAAAACTATTATTACTGGCATAGGCTATTCCTTCAGGGTGAGAATGTCCGGAAAAGCTTAAATGGCAATTCTTTTGCTTTATGTAGTTCATATGATCAACAAACTCTATATATTCAAAGTAAAATTGTTTTTCAAAACCAGAGATGTTAGGGTAAATATTATGTGAAATGAAGAATTTGAAATCTCCCTTTTCAATTACTTCAGTTTCAGGGCAATTAGATAAAAATTCTATATCAGTTTTTTTATACAATGGATTCAGTTCATCTATTTCATTCAGCCATACTTGATTGTTTGATATTGCTTTCTTTTGGTGGTAATCTAATTCATACCAGTTATCAGGATACTGAAAATTTGGTGAAATATCCGGAATTTTCTGAATAGCAAAAAGATCATGGTTACCTAATATAATATGGCTACAGTTACTTTTAATTATTGAGAGGCATTTACTGGCATTCCTGGAATCGTAATAATCATAAAAGGGTACACTAAAACCTGAGATATCACCCAGGCAAATTATTTCATCACATCCGGCTTTTTCAATTTTTCGCATTGCTTCCTTTAAGCTGATGATATCTTCATGTATGTCTGAAATAATTGCGATTTTCATTTTTAGGTACTTATAAATATTTTTGGTTACGAAGATATAAAGATAAGCCTAAATTGTTAAAAACTCATGCGATTGGGGTATTTCAACCTGCGAGGTGGGGTGTTAATTATTTGATATTATTGTTAATAAAATACACCCCAATATGTTGTATATATATTGAAAATATAGTTACTTTGCATTAAAAACAATTATGCAAATTGATTACAATGCTAAATATTGGAAATCCAGATCTGTTA
>DAOVJU010000430.1 GCA_030632095.1 Chlorobiota bacterium | reverse complement strand
TTCTTCATCAAATCCTCCAAATTGTCTAAACAAATTCGCATTTATAAACAAACAAGCTCCTGTAGCCCAGAATATTTCACTTATTTCATTATACTGAGAATTATCTTTCTCTACCACGTTAAATATACGTCCCCTGCATAAGGGATATCCATAATAATCGATAAAACCTCCTGCAGCACCTGCATGTTCAAAGTAATCTTTTTTATGATACGATCTGATCTTTGGCATACAAGCAGCAATATCTTTGTTTTCATCCATTAACCCGATAACAGGCTCTATCCAGTTTTCAGTTACTTCAATATCCGAATTCAATAAAATAAAATACTCAGCATCAATTTTTTCCAAACCTTTGTTGTAACCACCAGAAAAACCATAATTCTTATTAAGTTGTATAATATTAACAGATGGGAAATTTGTTTCAATATACTGAATTGAATTATCTGATGAACCATTATCAATTACATAGATTTTTGTGTTTTTATTCTCAGAATATTTCAACACGGTTGGCAGGAATTTTTTAATTAACCCGATCCCGTTCCAATTAAGTATGGCTACAGCAACTTTTATCATGCTTTTGTACTTTGTTACTTCCTACTTAAAATCTTTACGATCATGTTTCCATCGTTTATGAGACCATAACCAGTATTCTGGTTTTTCTTGTATTTTTTTCTCTAATATCCTTATATGACTTTCAGAGATTTCATAATCTGTTGTCTTTTCAGCATCATGAAATAGTTCAATGAATTCAACATCGTAATGGCCTCTTTTAACTTTTTTAATATAAATATACACCACTGCATTATTCAATTTCCTTGCAATTTTTTCTATACCCAAATACACTGGTGTTTCCTGGTTTAAGAATGGTGTCCAATATTGTATTTCGTTTTTTGACGGTGTTTGATCTCCAACAACAATCATTAAAGTCAGAACATTATTACTTTTATAATTTAATAATGCTTTTAAGGTAGTTTTAACAGGTACAGGAACCATTCCAAATTGACTACGAATGCTATATACAAACTTATCGAAATATTCATTATGCAAAGGTTTATATAATCCTAAAACCTGATATTTTGTAGATAATTGCAATCCGATTAAATATTCCCAGTTTCCATAATGTCCAACCACTCCAATAATACTTTTACCTTCCTTATAAAGTTTCTCAAGTAAATCTAAATTCTTATAAGTACAAATTCTTTTCATTTTGTTCTTTGATACTTTGTACTGTATTATTGTTTCCAAAATCGTATCGCATAAATGATGAAAGAATTTCTTTTCAATACGCTTAAGTTCAAATCCTGATTTAGTTGGAAATGCATTTCTCAGATTCCTTCTAACTACTCTTTTCCTATAACCGATAATATAATATATTATGAAATAGAAGAAATCAGAAATTACAAAAATAACGCCGTATGGTAATCTTCTTAATAAAGAATTAAAAGCTATAAAGAATTTAAAAAGAATCTTTTTCATCTACAATATAACAAGTTGGGTATTTCTGAATTTAAACAGACAAAAATTCACAAATTATTTGAAATAAGAAAATAATCCAGGTAAAATTAAGTATTATCGTACTAAATCAAAATCATCATAAACACCACCCTTTTGCTTTACTCTATCATGATCGAGTGCTGATCCCTTCATCAGGTAATCACCCCATTTTTCATTACTCACTTCTCCTTTCGCATTTGAATGAATAAGCTGATAATCATTGACGGCTAACCCTGGTTTATAAAAGACAAATTTTCTGTTTGTTTGTCCCTGGGTTTGATAATAATGCCAAATTTGATAAGGCAAATATTGAAATTCATATTTTTTATCAGTAATTGTATTTGGTGTACCATACTGCAGATAAATCCTGCCCCGGTCTGTTTCATAACCCTTCATTATTTGAGTACTGAATGAACTATTAACAAACCTTACTTGCTTGAAATAATTTTCCCATTCTTGTCCAGGGTTATTTTGATTTCTTTTTTCCCAGAAATTAAGAAAAAATTGCTGCATTAATTTGATATTATCTTGTCTTAATTGATTATCAGCAAAAGTTCTTTCCAATTCATCAGAAATTGGCCTTAAGCATCGTATATACTCCTTTAAAGTATCAACATTAGTATATTTTAATACAAAAGTTTCTATAAGGTCAATTGAAGGTAAATCTGTTAAACTATATTCCATTCCCGGATTGCTTCGTTGAAAAAAGAATTTTTTATCCATTAACAAAGCATTCTTTTTATCACGAATTTCAATTACCAGGTTAAAATTACCTGATGGAAGGTTCTCAATATTCATATCTTTAAAAACAACATTAACCGGGCTGGCAAGTTGTTTTTGAAAATGGCTAAACTCATGTAATGCTTTATTTGTATTGAATCCTTCAATATAGTATTTCAACAAATACGCTTCATCTAATCCAACAATTTTATCTATATTATAAACCTCCATGTAAAAGGTTAGGTTTAACATCGTATTTGGATAAAAATCAGAGACATACGGAATTAAATCATAGTCGTTTTTTGAATAAATATTTGTTTTTTCTGTTTCCTCGTAACTCTCAACTAATTGTATTCCGGAAAGGTTTAAATCATTTTCATTGAAATTAATGGTAAGGATGTCATTAAAAATAAATACACTTAATAAACTATCATTAATATCTTTAACGATAAGCTCAAAACTGTAGACTCCTGAGTCTAAAGGAATACGTTGCATATCAATAAAATTCGGTTTAAATTCTATTGTATCATATACAATAGGACTTTTTAAATTGTATTTTCTGAAATCCTTTATTTCCTTATTCTGTTTGAATAACATAGTAACTTCCATAGTTGCCTGAATTTGGCCTTCATCCTCTAACTCAATGAACTTCACCGACTCACCTACAATTGTCAGATATGTTTCTAAATATGGTCCTTGTTCCGGTGAATAGAATGGTGAACTATAGAAAAAAACACTTAAATTATCCTGACTAATTAAAGTTAATGCTGAAAACGTAATAAGTAATGTAAATATGCTCCTCTTTAACATTGTGATAGACTTTTAATTTAACTTAAAAAATATAAATTTAAGCATAAATGGCTTTATACTAAAATTATTAGCTATAAGTATAGTATTAAAACAGAAATTTTAAAACTATTTCTGAAAAACTTGTAAATACATTTGAGTTAGTTGCAATTATTTCCTTACCGAAAAGATAATTATTACCTCCCCTGAAATCTGAAACCATACCTCCTGCTTGTTTTAAAATAATTACACCTGCGGCAACATCCCAGGGATTTAAACTATATTCATAAAAAGCATCAAAACGTCCGCATGCTACATACGCAAGGTCAGTTGCTGCCGAGCCCAAACGTCTTATTCCATGTGAATTTTTCATTAAATATTCCAAACTATTTAAGAATGGTTTAATCCTGTCATAATCGCTATACGGAAATCCGGTTGCAATTAATGCATTATTAACTTTGTTCGTTTTTGTTACAAAAATTTCTTTGCCATTTAAAAAAGCCTTACTGTCCTGCCATGCATAAAAACACTCATCTAAGGAAATTTCAAAGATTACACCTAAAATAATCTCATCATTTTTCATTAATGCTATGCTAATTGCATATGGTGCCAGTCCATGAATAAAATTTGTAGTTCCATCAAGTGGGTCAATAATCCAATTGTAAATTTCACCTTTCCTCTGAGAAGTGTTTTCTTCAGCAATAAATCCAGCTTCCGGAAGTATATTTGTCAATCCGGCAACCAGTTTTTTTTCGGATGTTTTATCAACATAAGTCACAAAATCATGAATACCTTTACTTTCAACTTTATGCTCATCAATATAAACTATTTGTTGTTTAATATAATTACCTGTTTGCTTACTTAAAGCAATTACTTGTTCACAAATTTTTTCCAGGTTCATTTATATCTAATTTAAATTATAATAATTGAACATTTCCAT
>DAOVJU010000433.1 GCA_030632095.1 Chlorobiota bacterium | reverse complement strand
TTGAAAAATTATTATGGAATTATTAATAAACCATTGGACCCTCAAAAAAAGTTTGGATTTGTATTTTCTTCATTTTTTATTTTTGCAATAAGCACAAGCATTAAAGCCACACGAGAATGGTATACTAATGAAAAACAGAAAAAAGACATGGAAAATGAAAAATTGCTCTCTGAGCTTTCATTTCTAAAATCTCAGGTTAATCCACATTTCCTGTTTAACACATTGAACAGTATTTATTCACTGGCAAATAAAAAATCAGACAATACACCTGCTGCCATTGTTAAATTATCGCAATTAATGCGATATATGCTATACGAATCGAATGAAAAACTGGTACAGCTTGAAAAAGAAATTGAATATCTGAATAATTATATTGAACTCCAAAACTTAAGGCTTTTTGACAATGTAAAAATCATTTATTCAACCAAAGGAGATACAAAAGATAAAATGATTGAACCCATGCTGTTAATACCTTTTATTGAAAATGCTTTTAAACATGGAATTAGTTATCTGGAAAATTCTGAAATAAATATTTCTATAGAAGTGAAAAACAAAAAATTGTTCCTGAAAGTTAAAAATCCCATTGTTAAATCAAATTCTGCCAATAATAATGGAGATCATGGTATTGGCTTAAAAAATATTAAAAGAAGATTGGATTTATTATACCCTGATAATTATTTATTAACCATTGATAATTCAGGAGATAAGCATATAACAGAATTAATTATTGAACTTGGGAAGTAGCTGGTTATGAGTGATAGGTAATCAGTGATAGGTTATCAGTGATAGGTTATCAGTGATAGGTAATCAGTGATAGGTTTGAAAGCTATGAAAAAATTGAAAAAATATTTAATTCAATGATAAATAAGGCAGACCAATTTTGTAATAAACCTAATTAATTAACAAGGCTATGATATAAATAAATGTTGTTTTTAGTGTATATTTTGTGTTTTGGTGCTTTTGTGGCTATTGTTTTTTTGCCACTAAAACACTAAATCTCTAAATATCACAAAAATAGTATAACCACATTAGTTTAAATCAAAGCCATTAACAACTGATTACTATTTACTAAAACATAGCAAAAAATGAACTGTATAGCTGTAGATGACGAGCCTTTGGCACTTGACTTGCTGGAAGATTTTATTAGTAAAGTCCCTTTCCTGAAATTTATTAAAAGTTGTAAAAGCGCCTTTGAAGCTATTGAAATATTGCAAAAAGAAAAGATAGACCTGATATTTCTTGATATTCATATGCCAGATGTTACAGGTATTGAATTTATTAAAAGTATTGAAAGAAAACCTATGGTGATCTTTACAACTGCTTATACCAACTATGCTATAGAAGGATTTAAATTAAATGCCATCGATTACCTGGTAAAACCATTTCCTTTTGATAGTTTTTTAAAAGCAGTTAATAAAGCATACGAATATTTCCACCTGAAAAATAAGCCTAATGATGTTATAAATATCAATCAGGAAAAAAAGACATCTGATTTCATCTTTGTAAAAGCCGATTATAAAATTATTAAAATCAATCTGAATGATATTTTATATATCGAGGGATTAAAAGATTACATTAAAATATACAGGATCAGTTCCAAGCCGGTTCTTACCCTGCAAAGCCTTAAATATATGCAGGAAAAATTACCACAAAACAACTTTATCCGCGTACACCGTTCATATATTGTTTCTTTCAATAAGATAGAATCTATACAAAGAAATCGTATTGTTATTGGAGAAAAAAGGATCCCTATAGGTGATAATTATAAGAATAATTTTTATAAAATGCTTGAAAAGAATAATTTCTGAACTCAGTAAAATATGTAACTTTTATGTATTTGCAACGAATTAAAAATCTCACGGATTTTAAAAGATAAAATTTACCTTTTTATATATAAATATCTTATACAGGTATATCTTATTTTTAAAAATACATATTGAAATATACTTTTATAGCATTAATCCGTAAGTTCTAAACCAAAAGTATTTGAATATGTATATGCCTATAAATATTTTTACAAAAGCTATATTTATACTATTAATATCAGCCACTCATATTATTTCACAAGAAAAGTATACAATTAGCGGATATATTAAAGATGCCTCAACAGGTGAAGAATTAATAGGCGCTACATTATATCTTGAAGAGTTAAAAGCAGGCGGAATTTCAAATGTTTACGGGTTTTATTCACTTACTGTCCCTGCCGGAAATTACAATTTAAAATGTAGCTTTATAGGTTATGAAACATATACCCCACAGATTAATCTAACAAAAAGTATAAAACAAAACATTGAACTAACACCAGCAATAAGGGAGATCAAAGAAGTTGTAATAAACGGGGAAGCTGCTGATAAAAATATCAAATCAACTGAAATGGGGGTACTTAAAATTACTCCCCGCGATATTAAAGCAATACCTGTTTTTTTTGGCGAGCAAGATATTTTAAAAACAATTCAGCTTACGCCCGGGGTTAGCTCGGCAGGAGAAGGAAACTCCGGATTTTATGTACGTGGCGGAACAACAGACCAAAACCTGATACTCCTTGATGAAGCACCCGTTTATAATGCCTCCCATTTATTAGGGTTTTTTTCAGTTTTCAATTCCGATGCAATAAAAAACGTAAAACTTTTCAAAGGAAATGCTCCAGCTGAGTATGGCGGGCGTTTATCTTCGGTTTTGGATATTAATATGAATGAAGGTAATTCGAAAAAACTTTGTGTATCAGGAGGTTTAGGCCTGATTTCGTCCCGTTTAACTATTGAAGCTCCCATTATTAAAGATAAAAGTTCGTTTATTATTTCAGGCAGAAGAACTTATGCTGATATGTTTTTAAATTTTTCTTCCGATGAAATGCAACAAAACATGACCCTTTATTTCTATGATTTAAATATGAAAGCTAATTACCGTTTTAACGAAAAAGACAGAGTTTTTCTTTCAGGTTACTTTGGAAGGGATGTATTTAGTTTTTCTGACAGGATGGGGTTCGACTGGGGAAATGCAACTGCAACTTTACGATGGAACCATCTTTTTAGCGATAAATTGTTTTTGAACAGTTCGTTCATATATAGTAATTATAATTATGTCATTAGCATTAGTGGTTTTGATAACATGGTAGATATACAATCAGGAATTGAAGATATTAACCTGAAAGAAGATTTCACCTGTTTTATAAATCCAAAAAATACACTAAAATTTGGCTTAAACGCTATTTATCACACTTTTATGCCAGGTGAAGTATCAGCCAGCGATGATAGTTTTGTTAACAGCACAATAATTGATGAAAAATACGCTATTGAAGGCGCTGCTTATATTTCACATGAGTTTGACATTACCAACTTTCTGAAGCTGAATTATGGATTGCGGTATTCCTTGTTTACCATAATTGGGCCGGGTAATGTATATACTTTCAATGATGAAGATGAAATTTCAGATACGACTTCTTATAATAATGGAGAAATCATAAAAAACTATAATGGATTTGAGCCACGTGTCTCTGTAAATTATATTTTAAACGAAAAAAGCTCCGTTAAAGCATCTTATTCACGAAACTGCCAGTATATTCATTTGCTTTCTAATTCCACTTCATCGTCACCAACCGATTTGTGGCTGCCAAGCAGCAGTATAATAAAGCCCCAGATAGCCGGCCAAATTGCCCTGGGATATTTCAGGAACTTTAAAGAGAATATGTATGAAAGTTCAGTTGAAGTTTATTATAAAGGCATGCAAAACCAGATTGATTATCAAAACGGCGCTGATATTTTATTAAATGAGAAAGTTGAGTCACAGCTTGTTTTTGGCGAAGGAAGATCCTATGGCATTGAGCTTTTTATAAAAAAGAGATATGGTAAGTTAAATGGATGGATTGGCTACACACTTGCCAGAACAGAAAAAACATTCGAT
>DAOVJU010000366.1 GCA_030632095.1 Chlorobiota bacterium | reverse complement strand
TATTAATTAATGAAAAAAGATGATTACATTTATCTTGGTTCCTTAGTTAAAACACATGGTGCAAATGGAAAAGTTCTTTTAATTACTAAGCATCAGTTCGAAGAATACGAGAAATTGGAATCAGTCTTTTTTGAAATCAATAAAAGGCTGGTTCCTTTTTTTGTTTCTACTATCAGACAAAAATCAAACGACAGCTTCCTTATTGTTTTTGATAATATAAATAATGAAACCAAAGCACAGGAATTTTTAGGCTGTAATGTTTTCCTGAAAAAAACGCACGCAATTATTAATAGTTCCAAGCATGGATGCCTGGAACAGGACAGGGATGATATATTAGATAAATTATCTGATCTTATTGGTTTTAGCATTATTGATGAGAACTCAGGATTAATTGGAGAAATAATTAATTATCATGATATACCTTCTAATCCAATTCTTATTTGCAAAAAAGACAATAAAGAAATTCTCATTCCTTTTCAGAAAGCTTTTATTTTAAGTATTATCGAAAAAAATAAAACAGTTAATGGTAATTTTCCTGAGGGATTACTTGACTTATAACAAATCTAATTGCTCGTAAATTGAATTTTTGCTTTTAAATTCAGGGACAATCTCTTTCATGAGCTTTACTAACTGGAAATTATCCTGTATACCTACCATGCGTATAAGGCGGTCAATATTGTTTGTTACAAAGCTGTATTCATTTCCAAATACCCGGGCAATCATAATTTGTGAATGATAGGTGGGAAGTGTATTTTCTTTATCGTTAAGTAACTCTTCATACAATTTTTCTCCGGGACGCAAGCCGGTAAAGTTAAGCTGTATATCCTTTCCCAGGGTTAAACCTGAAAGCTTGATCATTTTTTTTGCCAGATCAACAATTTTTACCGAATGGCCCATGTCGAAAATAAAAATCTCCCCTCCTTTTCCCATAGCGCAGGCTTCTAAAACCAACTGACATGCTTCCGGTATAGTCATAAAATAACGGGTTACTTCAGGATGGGTAACCGTAAGAGGCCCGCCATTTTCAATTTGTTTCCTGAAACGCGGTATTACCGATCCATTTGATCCTAAAACATTTCCAAATCTGGTAGTAATAAAATTTGTTTTTGATATTTTATTTAAAGATTGAATATATATTTCTGCCAATCTTTTTGAAGCGCCCATAATGTTTGTTGGGTTAACTGCTTTATCAGTTGATACCATGACAAACTTTTTAACCCTGTACTTTGTGGAGAAATCTGCAATTATCTTTGTTCCCAAAACATTAGCCCTGACCGCTTCAGTCGGGTTGTTTTCCATCATGGGCACATGCTTATATGCAGCGGCATGATAAACCAGTCCGGGTTGAAATGTTTCAAAAACATTACTTACCCGCTCTTCATTAGTAATATCCCCTACCACTACTTCAAAATTGGTAAAATTATGATTTTCGGTCAGTTCAAGTTCAAGATCATATAAAGGAGATTCAGCCTGGTCAAATAATATTATTTTTTTCGGATTAAACCGTTTTAATTGTTTTACCATTTCACTTCCAATTGAACCCGCAGCTCCGGTAACCAATACTACCTGATTTAAAACATCGTGCCTGATTTTGTTCTTATCCAAAATGATCGGTTCTCTCTCCAGCAAATCTTCAATTCTAACCTGTTTTATCTGGTTAAAACTAAGTTCACCATTAATCCAGTCTTTAACCGGAGGAACAGATAATACCTTCACATTATAATCCAAACTAATTTCAATAATCTCATTCTTTTTTACTGAATTTACATCGCCTTTTGAAATAATAAGATGTTCAACTTTAAGTTTCCTCAGTATCATTTCTAATTCCTGTGTATCATGAATTGTAACACCATCCAGTTTTTTCCTTACTTTCTGACCGGTATCCTCCATAAAAGCTACCACATTATAATTTGTTTCAACATCCTGGTCAAGCGTTTGTTTAGTAGTTAAAGCAAATTGATCGGTTCCATATATTATCACATTTGTTTTTCTAAGCTTTGGATTATTAAATTCCAGAAACAATGTTTTAACTAATAAGCGCAATGCTGTCATAGCAAATACAGTGGCCAAAAAGTCAATTACAATAATTGAGTGGGGTATAATAAAAGTGCCATTAATAAAAAAATAGTTAATAAAATCAGCTATTATAAAAAACAATGTTCCTGCTAATATTACAATAAAAATTCTTTCAGCATCCTTTGTCCCTGTGTATCTTACAATTCCGGCATATGTTCTGCTTATGATAAAACTTAATGCTCTGACTGATACTACAAATGGAATTACAAAATATAAAGTAGAATATACATTATACGGGATTCGGAAATTGAAACGAAGTAAATAAGCTAAAGAAATTGATACAAAACAAATCCCTGTATCAATGCTAAATATTATCCAACGCGGTGTATTCCTTCTAAAAAATATCATTAATTACTTTAATTAATATCTAATAGTATTAAAAACAAGCTTTTGTCATTATTAAAAAGTGTTACAAATATAAATATTGTATTTCAATTATTTACAATTTATTTGATGCTCTATATCCTTTATTATATAAAAGAATAATTATTTATGATTAAATTTTTACTTTATTCAAACTGTATAAATTACAAATATTATTATGCATCTTTATTATAAATTTAAGTAATTGTCTGACTTTGTGCAACTTGTGCTTCTTTTTCTATCATTTTATCCTATTTATGTTTTATATTATAATTTATTTCAATTTGACTTCTCATAAATGAAAACTATATTGCACAATTGATTTCACAACTTTTATAAAAACCGAATAAAACATTCCAACGTGTACAAAAGTATAAATCCTAAGAAAAACTATTTAAAGACAAAACAAAACATTGGTTATGTCGACAGGAAAAAAGCAACTAATGATGATTATAAACGCATTGGATTTAAATCCGGGCTGGAAGTTCATCAACAATTACTAACCAGTGAAAAGCTTTTTTGTCATTGCCCGGCAGGAAATTATCATGAGAATGATGACTTCAATGCTGAATTAATACGCCACATGCGTCCAACACTAAGTGAATTAGGCGAATATGATGGAACAGCTTTAATGGAATTTAAAACAAAAAAGGAAATAATCTATAGAATTAAAAATGAAACCGCGTGCACTTATGATATAGACGATACCCCTCCTTTTCCTATTAATAAAGAAGCGCTGGGAATAGCAATTGAAATTTCGCTTTTGTCAAAGCTTAATATTGTTGGTGAAGTGCACATTACTCGAAAGCAATATTTAGATGGAAGCATCCCAACAGGTTTTCAGAGAACGGCCATAATAGGTGTTGAAGGTGAAATACCCTTAAAAAATAAAAAGGTTGGGCTAATACAATTGAGCATTGAGGAGGATTCTTGCAGGGAAATTTCCGATATAAGACATACAAGAACGTATAAAACAGACAGGTTAGGTATTCCTTTAATTGAAACTGTTACTTATCCTGATATGGTTACGCCGGATGAAGTAATGGAAGCATGTAATTATATCAGGTTTTTAAACCGGAGCACCGGGAAAGTGAGAACCGGAATGGGTGCCGGGCGCGAAGATGTTAATGTAAGTTGCAAAGGAGGAACCCGGGTTGAAATTAAAGGAGTGGCACACACAAAATGGATACCTGAATTAACGCATAATGAGTGTTTCAGGCAATGGGCCTTACTTGAAATACGAAATAAATTGAAGCAAACTATTACCCAGCCCAAGAACTGGAAAATAAAAACCATTCAACTGCCTTATGACTTATTTAATAAAGCAAATGGAGCAATTAAAAAAGCCAAAGAGAATAATTTTGAATTAGTAGGAATTAATATTCCGGGGTTTAAAGGAATATTGTCACATTTCACCCAGCCCGGAAAAGTATTTGCCAATGAGTTGTCAAACCGTTTAAAAGTTATTGCCTGTATTGAAAAGCCTAATCTTTTCCACTCGGAAGATTTTGAAAGACATATTTCAAATGCTGATTTTGGAAAGATCAGAGAACTTCTTAATTCAAAAAATGAAGACGCACAGCTTATCATCATGGGGCCAAAGGAAGATATTCCTACAGCTATTGAAACCATTGAAGAAAGATGTCAAATGGCCACCAGGGGTGTTCCAAATGAAACAAGAAAATCATTTCCGGATGGTACAACTATATTTGAAAGAGTATTACCGGGAGCAGACAGGATGTATCCTGATACTGACAGTCCGCCTATTCCTTTGGATAATAATTACATAAAAGAATTGGGAAATAATTTACCAGATGAAGTAATAGACAATTACCATCAATTAAAAAAATGGAATATTCCTGAAGATACTTATACCTATATATTTAAGAAGAACTTATTCCCGATTATTAAAAAAATAATTGATAAACTAAAAATTCCGCCAGGATTTGCAGGGACATTTTTTGGACATACTTTAAAATTTGTTGAAGGCCACTACATTCCAG
>DAOVJU010000409.1 GCA_030632095.1 Chlorobiota bacterium | reverse complement strand
ATTCTATAGAATAAAGGAGGATCATAAATAAATTCTTCATAAATTGAATCTTTTTTTTCATATAAAGTAAAATATAAATTATATTTCACTGTATCTCCCTCATAAATAATCATAGTATCTCCCTGAGGTATTCCAATGTTACCATCACCATCAATAAATGAAAACGTGATTGAGGAATCATCTTTATTAAATTTTTCAAATTTTATTTGTGGTGTATCAGGATAGATTACTACTTTATGACATGAGCTAAGCCATATAAAACTTAAAAACATACTTATAATAATATAAGGAATAGCATTTTTCATTTCGCAAAATTAATAATCTTTGTCTAATTATATGATGTATAATTACTAAAATTGGTTGTTTTGCTTTGATATTTATCTGAAAATATTATCACGTACGTTTCATTAGTGAGAAATTTAATAAAACCTGAATCAGATTTCTGTATGTTAGACATCATATTTTAATGAAAAATTTTATTTATTCAAAAATTCAATTAAATTACGAATTATTTAAGTTTATAAATATTTAAATAAGTTCAACTATGAATGAAGCGTATAGTACTGCTTTCTTACTATTATTTGTAGGCATGATCACGGTTTTTATTATTCTGGCTATGGTAACTATTGCCGGTAAACTGATAATTTTTACTGTCAATAAATACGTACCGGAAGTAGAAAATGAGAATTTAAAAAAAGGAAAAGATTCTGTGGTTATTAACAGTAAAAAACTTTCTGCCATTGTTGCTGCTGTTGATATTTTGACAAATGGCAGAGCACGAATAGATAAAATTGAAAAATCAACTAATTAACTATAACTAAAGACTAAATTATTATGGCTAAAGAAATTAAATTTTGTTTACTTTTTAGAGATATGTGGCAATCGTCAGGTAAGTACGTTCCAAGAGTTGATCAACTTACTAAAGTTGCACCGGCAATAGTTGAAATGGGATGTTTTGCAAGGGTGGAAACCAATGGCGGTGGTTTTGAACAAATAAATTTGCTTTTTGGTGAAAATCCAAACAAAGCCAATCGCGAATGGACACAAGCATTTAATGACGCTGGTATACAAACTCAAATGCTTGAAAGAGCATTGAATGGTATACGAATGAATCCGGTACCTGCCGATGTTAGAAAACTAATGTATAAAGTTAAAAAGTTGCAGGGAACAGATATAGCAAGATCTTTTTGTGGCTTAAATGACCCAAGAAATCTTGAAAACTCAATAAAATTTGCTAAAGAAGGAGGTATGATCTCTCAAGCTGCAATGAGTGTTACTTATTCAAAAGTGCATACGGTTGAATATTTTTCCAATTTAGCTGAAGAATTAATATCTAAGGGAGCCGATGAAATATGTATTAAAGATATGGCTGGTGTTGGGCGCCCGGTTTTTCTCGGTAAAATTGTAAAAAATATAAAAGATAAGCATCCGGATATAATTGTTCAATATCATGGTCATTCCGGCCCGGGATTTTCTGTTGCTTCAACGCTTGAAGTAGTTAAGGCCGGAGCAGATATTATTGATGTAGCCATGGAGCCTCTTTCATGGGGAACCGGCCATGCTGATATTCTTACTATACACGAAATGCTTCGGGACGCAGGATATATTGTACCGGAAATAAATATGAATGCATATATGAAAGTAAGGAGCCTGATTCAGGAAATGGTGGACGATTTTCTGGGATATTACATCAATCCCAGGAACCGGTTTATGAATTCATTATTAATTGGGCCCGGCTTACCTGGTGGAATGATGGGAAGTTTGATGGCCGACCTTGAAAATAATTTGAAAAGCCTGAATAAATGGTTTGCTAAGAACAATAAACCGGAAATTTCGCAAGATGAATTATTGATTAAACTCTTTAATGAAGTAGCTTATATATGGCCTAAACTTGGTTATCCACCTTTGGTTACACCATTCAGCCAATATGTAAAAAATCTGGCATTAATGAATGTGATGCAAATGGAAAAGGGTAAAGAACGCTGGTCAATGATTGATGATAATACATGGGATATGCTTCTCGGAAAATCCGGTAAATTACCAGGAACTGTGGCAGATGAGATTAAAGAATTAGCAAAAGCTCAGGGAAGGGAGTTTTTTGACGGGGTTCCACAAAGTTTATATCCTGATGCTCTGGAAGATATTAAAAAAGAAATGAAGGAAAAGGGATGGGAGTTTGGACAGGATGATGAGGAACTTTTTGAATATGCCATGCATAAACCACAATATGAAGCATATAAATCGGGAAAAGCAAAAAAGGATTTTGAAGCTGATCTGGCAAAGAAAAAAGCTGAAAAAGAAAAAGTTGTTGCTCCCGCTACATCTCCAGTTACAGATGTAACTTATCAACCAAAAACGATGAATATTGATGTAAATGGTGAAAATTTTGTTGTTTCGGTAAGCTATGATGCCAATGAAGTCGCTAAACCGGCAACTGAAACTAAAGAAGCAACTTCTGCACCTACAGTTTCTGGTAATTTAAAGGAAGTCCTTGCGCCTATTGAAGGAAAATTTTTCTTAACCAAAGATAATTCTGAAACACCTGTTAAAATAGGAGACCAGATTAAAAAAGGAAACATAGTAGGATACATTGAAGCTATGAAAGTTTATAATGCAATAGCTTCAGGACACGATGGAAAAATAGTTGAAATTCTTGTTGAAAATGATAAAGATGTGGAAGAAGATGAAGTTTTAATTAAAGTTCAATAAATATTAAAACCCATTTCTATGGAAATTATTCAGAAATTATATGAAATGACGGCATTTAGTGAGTTATTTGAAACTCCCGGAACATTTTTAATGTTACTTATTGCTTTCATTCTACTTTATCTTGGCATTAAAAAGAGATATGAACCATTGTTATTAGTCCCAATCGGATTTGGAATGTTATTAGCTAACTTTCCCGGGGGTAATATGGGTATTGTTCCTTCTAGTGTGGAAAATAATATCATGCATTTGACAATAATTGAGATTGCCAAGGAATATGGAATTATGAATTTCCTTTACTATTCTTTGCTTAAAACCGGGTTTTTACCACCTATTATTTTTATGGGTGTAGGTGCATTGACTGATTTTGGGCCTATGTTGCGTAATTTGAGGCTTGCTTTTTTTGGAGCAGCTGCACAAATTGGAATTTTTACAGTTTTATTTGGGGCTATTGCCGTAGGATTTACACCACAGGAGGCGGGTTCACTTGCCATTATTGGAGGAGCTGATGGGCCAACAGCAATCTATACAACTATTTTATTAGCGCCACATTTAATTGGGCCAATAGCCATTGCAGCTTACTCATATATGGCTTTAGTTCCGGTTATTATTCCGTTAGTAGTTAATATCTTTGCTAACAAAAAGGAATTAAAGATCAATATGAAGGAGATGGATAAATTGTATCCTAAGAAAAATCCAATTAAGAATATTCAGACTGTAAAAATTATTTTCCCAATTGTAGTTGGGACAATTACTGCCATATTAGTACCCTCATCTGTTCCGTTAATTGGTATGCTGATGTTTGGAAATTTAGTGAAGGAAATAGGTGTAGCTACTACACGTTTATTTGATGCTGCATCGGGTTCAATTATGAATGCAGCTACAATTTTTCTTGGATTAACCGTTGGTGCAACCATGACATCTGAAGCATTCCTGCAATATAAAACTATAATGATTGTAGCTGGAGGATTTATTGCTTTTGCCATTTCAATTGCCGGTGGAATAATTGCAGTAAAAATTTATAATCTTTTTGCCAAAAAGAAAATTAATCCATTAATTGGAGCAACCGGATTAAGTGCAGTACCAATGGCATCACGCGTTGCAAATGAAATTGCATTAAAACACGATTCAAGTAATCATATTTTACAGTATGCTATGGCAAGTAATATTTCGGGAGTAATTGGTTCAGCTGTTGCAGCTGGTGTGTTGATTTCATTTTTAGGATAAGATTGATGTACACAATGAAGATATTCATCCAGGTACCCATTATTCCAGAGCCAATTAGCATGTCTTAATAAAATTTTATTTCTCACTAAAAATCCTCTTCTTGGTATTTAGTTGCAGAAACACTTGCTTCAATTTTTTTCATTGCTTTAATTTTAATTAATCTTGGTTGTTGATT
>DAOVJU010000090.1 GCA_030632095.1 Chlorobiota bacterium | reverse complement strand
CCACCATGCCTGATAAAAACACATCCAATCTTTTCTAATCAAGCCCAAGTTCAGTAAGTTTCTCAGAAGTAGGAATTCCCTCTTTTGTCCATCCCCTGATTTTATAGTATTCGTCTAATAAAGGATCAAGATCAATTTTAACTCCTTTTGAATGGCCGGATGTAAATGGCTCATTCATTAGCCGTGGTGGGAGGGTGTCATCTTTTCGAGATAAACCTGCCCCCAGGTTAAAAAGTTTTTCAATATTCCAGATTCGTTCTCCAATTTTCAGCAATTCCTTAGAGTTCATTTTAACACCGGTTATTGCTGACATCATATTGGCGTAATGAATTGGATTCAAAGCAAAACTTGTGAAAATACACACTCCCATTGAATCAATGGTTGATGTTAGATCCTGGTAAAGTTTTGTCAGACCGGGTTTTCCTTTTCCGGTAAACCTGTTTATCTCAAAGGGAGTTGACAAGGATTCTGTTGCTACCAAATAAGCTTTTAGGTGGCATGCACCTCTGTTGCTTGTTGATAACGATAAACTCATTCCATAAAACCCCCTGGGGTCGTATGCGGGTAATTCCAATCCTTTTACTTGCATAGCTAATTCCGGGTGTCCGTATTTTTGAGATAATTTTAAGCTTCCCATTCCCATGATTTTTCCAATACCTTCGGCTTTACCAATTAATTCCGTAAGTTTAACAACGGCTTCAGCATCTCCGAATTTTAATTCTTTACCTAAATCCTTTTTAATCAATTTAAAAGTTTCTTCATCAAAATATCCTTTTTCTGAAAGCTCCATGGCACAGGCAATAGTACTTCCGGCAGATATTGTATCTATTCCCAGTTCATTGCAGTTATAATTAGCATTTGTTATTTGCTCAAGATCATTAACAAAACAAGCAGCGCCGAGCGACCAGACAGTTTCAAATTCAGGCCCTTTTCCTTCCCTGTCAGGAGTTTTTGACAAATGTGCGCAGCCAATGGGGCATGCCTTACATGGCTGGCTTCTAACAAAATATAGTTCTTTAATAGTTTCCCCGGTAATAGAATCTGCATTTGCAAAATAACCTTCCTGGAAGTTTTTTGTTGGGAATCCTCCTCTGTCGTTAATAATACTAACTAATGCCGGCGTTCCATATTCTTTCAATGCATTTTTTGTTAATGGTGCTTCGCCAATAAAAGTTTGCCATTCTTTCTTAGCTGTGTCAATATCGTTATCGTTTATATAGTTTGTTCTTTTAGTTCCCATAACGGCAATGGCTTTGAGATTTTTTGATCCCATTACAGCCCCAACACCTGTTCTGCCTGAGGCGTGCCCTTTGTCGTTCATGATGGCTGCAATTAAAACAGCTTTTTCACCTGCCGGGCCAATACATGCAACAGCAGCTTTAGGATCTGTTTCAGCTATAACTTCATCATTTGTATCATGGGTATTTTTCCCCCAAATATGTCGCGCATCTTTAAACTCTATAGTTTCGTTATTAATGAAAATACAACAAGGTTTCTCCGATTTACCTTCCAGAATTATAAGATCAAAACCGGTATTCTTAAAATCAATTCCAAAATGCCCACCTGAATTTGTACTTGAAACACCATTTGTCAGAGGAGATTTGGTTACAACAGTAAATCTGCTTGCTGTTGCTGCATTACTTCCGTGTAAAGGGGCGTTTACGAATAAAAGTTTATTAGCCGGGCTTAACGGATCAACTTTCGGGTCAACTTCATCGAACAAATATTTTACACCTAAACCTCTTCCTCCAATATATTTTAATAGAATTTCATTATCTATGGTTTCTATGCTATGTGATTTATTAGTTAAATTCAATCTGAGTAATTTATTATGATACCCGCCTGGAATTGTTTTCATTTTTAAAGTTTATTTGTTGATTAGTTGATTTGTTGATGTGTTGATTTGTTGATGAGAGTGTGAGCTAATGAGTAAATGTGTGTGCCTTGAGTTTTGAGTCTTGTTTTTTGATATTCTAAATTCTAATTTTCTTTATTCTTTTCTGCCTTCTGCCTACTGTTTTCTGACTTCTAACAACTTTCCGCTCAAATCTAAAAATCCTTATTCTTTCTGTAGTGATTATGCTTACAAACATGGCATTTCTTCTGGCTATGAACTCTTAACTCCGGACGTAGTTTGGCTGTATGATGATAAGGACATATTTTACAAGGAATAATTCCAGCATTGAGCCAGTCTTCAGAATTATGTTGTAACCAACCCATTGATGAAACGATGTTTAACGGAGCACTTGTTCCTATTCGGAATAACTCAGGCTTTTGTAAAAACTCTTCTTTTGCCCCGGCATACATTAAACGCATTACTGTCATAGCATCAGAAATTCCACCGGCGGCTTTTACTCCTTTTTCATTCCCTGCAACTTCACGCATTATTCTCATATGTTCGGGCATAGCCCCATAAGCATCCATACCGGTTGAATTTTTTATAAAATTTGCTTTCGACTCAGCAACTATTTCTGAAACTTTGTATAATTCTTCTTCAGTAAGTTCTGATGACCTTACAATAACCTTAACAACCTCGCCATCAGCAGCTTCACAAACAGTATTGATTTCTTCAAGTGTGTAAGCCGGATCTTTTTTAAATCTGCCAACGTTTATCACCATGTCAATATCAATATGACCTTTGTCTTCACCACGAATTTTTCGGCTTTTTTTCACTGTGTCAGCAGTCATGCATGCCTTAAGTTCAATATCAACTTTGCCCAAAGGAAAATCCATAACATAGGTTTCCATTATTCCGGTTCCTTTTAATAATAAGGGTAATTTATCAACTTCAACAGGATTAACACATACCGAAGCACATTTTAAAGAGATTGCCCAGTTGGCCATTTTATTAAGTTTTGGGCCTAAAGTATCGGCTTTTAAATCGGTCACATCAAGAAATGTGGCAATTCTATCAGGACTAAAGTTATTGATGAGTTTTAGCATTTCATCCTTTGGAAACTCCACCAAGGGGGTTTTCTGGTATATTTCAGTTGTCATTTATAATAATAATTAATTGAAAGTATTTTTAATTGATTTAAATAAATTCAGTATGAACGATGGGAAGATATAGGCTTGACTTACCACCAGTCTCTTTCCAACTCTCAACTCCCAACTCCCAACTCCCAACTCCAACTCACTACTCACTTCCGACTTCCAACTTCCAACTTCCGACTTCTGACTTCCAACTTCCGACTTCCGACTTCTTTCTTCTTTCTTTACTTTCCACAATCAACATCTACCAAAGTGCTATCCCAGCAATGCCACAGATCATCACAAAATTTATTAAAATCCTTGACCCTTCCGTGTTTATCGGTTGTTAACCACTCAATTTCAGTTAAATTATCGGCTCCTTTGTTGTATATATCATAAAACCTGTTTAATTCATCTGTTGTTTTTCCATAGAAAATATATCTACCGTTTTCAGCACCATCAGGCTTAATGTTTATATATTTTATATCTGCCACATCTTCACTTTCCCTGTTCCAATCAATTTTCAATAATTCAGTTGGCTGGTTTTGACTTTCATTTAAAATCCAATATCCTCCCGTTCTGTTCAGGTGCGAATGGCCATAATACCATAAAAAATTGTCAATTCGCATTTCCCATATAACAGTATCACTTTCAATATATCCGGTTAATTCTGCTTCATGAATGCCGCCTGCATTAAAATTATATGACCATGTCCAATTATTATCATCCGGATGATAAATAGCTTCATGATTAAATGATTCAACAAATGAAGCAACCGGAATAGCAAGCCCAACTGTTATAAACAAATTCCAGAATGCAACATTAAAATATGAATGCCCCCAGTTAATATACGATTCAATGCTTTTTGAACCATCGAAACTTTTTGAGGTATCAGCAGAGGCAAAATCTGAAAAATTCATTAAGAATGTTGATTCCGGAGGAATAACCGGTGCATCTTTTTTTTCTTCTTCTTTTTCGCAAGCAACAGTTGCAAATAAAAATATAAGCATTAATAAAAATATTTTTTTTGTTTTCATATTTTTTTGTTTTAGATAATTAATATTGACTAATTTAAAAAAAAAAAAGATAAGTCAAGTAATTCAATCCATTTGTTTTTACTAAAAAACTTCATATAAAGGTATTTATAAATAAAATTTTGAATTTATGAAAAACAACTTAAATTTGTTGATTTTCTATAAAACTGTTTACATTTTAATAAGATTGTAAATGATTAAAAGATATTTGGGGATATCTATAGTATTAGTGTTAATACTTACCGTTATTAATATATCTTTTGATTTTAAATACCAAACTGGTTTTCATAAAAATGAGGTTGACACTATCATAATCTGTAAACCAGAACCTGTTCTAAAATTTCAAAATAAAATAAAAGAGAATTCCGGGTTAATATTTTACAGGAATTTATTCTGGACATTTAATGATAGCGGATCAAAGAATTTTTTTTACAGTTATGACTCACTAAAGAGAAAAATTGTTCAGAAATTTGTATTAGCAGAAGCAAATAACGTTGACTGGGAAGATATAGCTCATGATTCTTCATATATATATATAGGTGATTTTGGCAATAATTTTGGAAATAGAAGAGATCTTGTAATTTATAAAATACCTAAGAAGTATTTATCTGAGGCAAACAATGGAATGGCCTGGGCAGAAGAGATTAAATTTACATATCCTGAACAAACTGATTTTACATGTTTTCTGAAAGGAACTGAATATGACTGTGAGGCTTTCTCATACTATAATGGATTTTTATATTTATTCACAAAAGATTGGATAAACAGAATAACCAGGGTCTATCAATTACCTGTTATTCCAGGGACATATAATGCAAAACTAATAAGTTCATTTGATGTTGATGGCTTAATTACTGCAAGTGATATAAGCCCGGATGGTAAAACATTAGCTTTGTTGGGTTATAAAGATTATACACCATATTTAATATTGTTTACTGAATTTTCAGGAAACGATTTTTTCAGTGGAAAAAAAATCAGGTTAAATTTTATATCAATACATGATGCTCAGACAGAAGGAATAACATTTACAACAAATAGTATACTATATATTTCATCGGAAAAAGCAAAACTTCCTGCACAACTATACAGGCTGAACATTGATAAATGGAAAGATATTTTGTACAAACCTGATATATAAATGGCAGTAGGCAGTAGGCAGTAGGTAGTAGGCAGTTAAGCAGTAGGCAGTAAGCAGCAATTAACAACTAAAATAAGCAATAAAATTATGTTTGAGGACGGATTAAAGCTGCCAATAGTTGAAGATTTCTATACTATACAAGGTGAAGGCTATCATACAGGAAAACCTGCATATTTTCTAAGGATTGGGGGATGTGATATAGGTTGCCGTTGGTGCGATACAAAATTTTCATGGAATGCTAATATTCATCCTGTTACCGAAGTTGATGAGATTATCAGTAAAATAAAACAATCATTGGCGAAGGCTGTGGTCGTAACCGGAGGAGAACCTTTAAGCTATAATTTAACTTACTTAACTACAAAATTAAAAAAGCTTAACATTGAAACTTTCCTTGAAACTTCAGGTGCATATAAATTAACAGGGATATGGGATTGGATATGTTTATCACCAAAAATTCAAAATCCTCCAAAACCTGATATTTTTAAAATAGCTAATGAATTAAAAATGATAATTTTTAAAGAAGAAGATTTAGTTTGGGCTGAAAAGAATTCCAGAAAAGTAAGTGATAATTGTTTACTTTTTCTTCAACCTGAATGGAGTAAATATGAAGATAACATTGGTTTTATTGTTGACTATGTTAAGAAAAACCTGAAATGGCGTATTTCACTTCAATCACATAAATTCATGCATATTCCCTAGCAGTTCAAAGTTTAAAGTTGAGCCCACTCCGAAAAGTCAAAATTTGTAATAATGCCACAAAAACACTAAAACACCAAAACCCACCAAATGCTGATAATCAGCAAAATAACTTTGGTGAAATTTTGTGATTTGGCGTTTTGGTGGCAAAAAAAAACTTTTCGGAGCAGACTCAAAATTGAATGTTCAAAATTTCTTCCTGTTTGCCTTTTACCACCTACCATCTCACTTCTGTCTTCCGTTTTCTTAAATAAACGCTTGTATTTCCTCTTTAAGGTAGTCAATTGCTATTTGAGTAGGATGCTTGTTAATGGTCATGAATTGATCGATAATTTCTTTACTAAGCAATATTCCTGGCTTATCGGCATCAATTTTTTCAGATGTCTTATTGATAAGTTTTATCAGATTTTCTTTTGAGCCTTTAATTATTCCCCATGCTTTTGCTGAAATGTATACTTGCTGCGTGAGATTATGCTCAAATTCTGAGCGAATAGCAGCTAGCAAAGCAGTATGTACTTGTTTGCAATTCATCTCAGGTTTACTTATGCGCATAATGAGCGAGTCGGGTGATAATCTTTCTAATAACAGGATTAACCGTTCGTATGCTTGCAGCTTAATGGGAGTGATAATTTTTTGATTTCCCAGAATAATCTCTGTTTTTCTTATTTGTTCACTATTCTTTACTATTGGCCGTATTGAAAAATAGACAGTTAGAAATACGATAAATGCAGGGAGGGTATACTTAACTATTTCCAGAAAGGTTTCCGTTGACATGATTACAGGTTTTTTATCAAATGTATGGTTTTTTCTCCAATTTAACTCGATTAATTATTCCTTTCAGTCATGAAAAAGTTCATAAACTTTAAAGACTGAATCCTGAATTAAAACAGAATAATTTAAATAAAAAAACCCATCCGGTCCCGATAACTATCGGGAGGATGGGTTTCTTTAAAAGAATTTATTATTTATTATTCTTGAACTTTAAGGTCAATAGTAATATAATCACCTGGATTATAACCTTCTTGCAAAGCAGTTACTTTGAATAATCCTTTTTTACCACTTGCTGTCTCAAATCCCCAAATGTCACCTACACTTAATGGAGTAGTTTTTGACAAGGTCGGATTATTAACTGCATTAACAATTTCCGTATCATCATCAGCAGGAATTGCATCAAAATTAACACTACTAGCAGAAACAAATTTGGTAGCATTCTTAACATTCCAATCCGCATAACCACTATTTATTTCTGTAGGAACGTCATTAGGAGCACAAATAATGGCTTCTTCAACTAAATTTGGTCCATAAAAATAAACTAAATCAGCTTTACCTTGTTCAGCATCAGTAGTTGCATCAGCATAACCAAATAGTGAACCATCAATACTAGCAATATTGTTGTCATTTGTTCCATCTCCGGTTGGTGCTTGAAGAGTTTTATTAGTATAAGAAATTACATTTCCAACTGCACTTGCCACTGTAATTGTTACACTTTTGCTTGCGCTTTCACCATCTTTATCGGTTACTTCAAAATCATAAGTATAATCAGCAGCAGCAGCAGGAGCTTTAGTCGCTATAATAACTATATCGCTGTCGTCTTCAAGATCATATGGTGATTCTTCTAATTGAATAGCATCTCTTTTAAAAGTAAGATCTACTAATTTCGCGTCACCTTTACGTACATCCACTTTAAAATGAATTGAATCACCAGGTTCAACAGTTGCGTTTGCACTTGTATATCCTGTTTCGCTAACCAAAGTAATTGATGGTGCAACCGGATCAGTATCTTCATCACATGAAGTAAATGTTAATCCGATAACCACTAATAAACTCAATAAATAAAAACTTAATTTTCTCATGTTTGTTAATTTTAATTAATAATTATTTTAAATACAAATTTGGAAATTTGTGCAAATATAAAACATTTTAAATTATTCAGGCAGGTTTTTTATTTAATAAAAAATATTTTTATTTTCTAATTTTGTTGCATAAATTTAAAAATGAATAAACCTGTAACGCACAGGAATCAACCCGGGCCATACGTGGTAAATGATTTGATACGAAATAAATACTAATTATAAACATAAAATAAAGATTATGAAAACAAAAAGATTAATTATTGCCACTTTACTGGGAGTAATATTTGGGTTTGTTTGTTTTGGTCTTGCCTCTGGTGGACAAAATGAAATACCAACAATATTAGCTTTAAATATTATTCTTGGCAGAACACTTATTGGTGTTGCAATAGGAATAAGCAGATTTTCATTAAAGCATTGGTCTTTACACGGATTGATAATGGGGTTGGTCTTTAGTTTACCAAGTGCTTTTGGTGCAATGTTAGGCCCTGAAAATCCGGAATTTAACCATACGATGTTATTTGTTTCTACAATTATAATGGGGATGATTTATGGATTTTTAATTGAACTGATTACTTCTGTCTTTTTTAAAGCAAAACAATAAATTGAAAAGAATTAAATGCATATACATAATACTTATATTACCTGTTATACTTGATTCTTGTTGTTCTTTTGTAAAATGTGATGAATGTGATAATCCAGGTATAAGTATCAGTTTTAACCAGGATGTACTTAATGATGGATTTACAGTTGCTGAGATTGAATCGATGGTTTTAATTAAAAAATCTGTATTAAATATGAGCAGTATTGATACCATAGATTGTTTTAAAAACGCATTGATGAATGATGGTATTTGCACGATTTATCTGGAAATTGGTGATTCTAAATATGATTATATTATTACAAATGAAAGTAAAACAACTTTTGAAATTTCTAATATTTATACCTATTACGATTATAGAAATACTTCACACTGTTGTCCCTGTGGAGAATTTCTGAAAATGAGTTTCGAAAGAAACGGAAGGCTAATTGTAACAAATGAGTTTAATTATACGCTCATACTTAGCAAAGCATAGAGAATCATGAAAAATCCATGGCTATCAATATCGTACGATGATTATGAGGGTCATATGAATGATCCTGCTGTTAAACAGTTAGATGTTTTAAGAGAAATCACCAGAAACATTCTTGGTTCTTTTCAACCTGAAAAATTTGCTATTATTGGCTGTAGTGCTGGAAATGGCCTGGAATATATTGACAACAATGTTACAAAAGAAGTTCATGCTATTGATATTAATCCTGACTATTTAGAAGTTACAAGGAAGCGATATGGAGGCAAAATAGATGGCCTTAAACTTCATGAACTTGATATTACACAGGATAATATTGATATTAAAGATATCAACCTGGTATTAGCAGCATTAATATTAGAATATGTAGATATATATTTAATAATTCCCAAATTAAGTAAAATAATTGCAAGCAATGGATACCTGATTATTGTAATCCAAAAGAATTCAGGCATAGAAGCTATTACACCAACACAGTTTAAATCATTAAAAAAACTGGAATCTTTATCACAAGAAATAGATGAGAAAGAGCTTATCTCGGTACTGGAAATCAATAATTTGAAATTAGAACACAGGAAGCGAAAAGTACTTAACGAGAATAAATCTTTTGTTATTCTTACTTTGAATAAAACAGGATAACAGAATTATGAAATTAAATATTAGAGGCGAAACTAAAAACGATTATGAAAATATAACATGTGTGAATGACCTTGCATTTGGCCAAAGAAATGAAGCTAAACT
>DAOVJU010000504.1 GCA_030632095.1 Chlorobiota bacterium | reverse complement strand
TGCACTTGTAATGAATATTGATGACTTGCTTTGTGTTGGTGCTTATGATAATATACTTGTATCATCAACAATTGGAAGAAATAAAAACAACATTCCCGGTGAGGTAATTTCAGCAATCATTAATGGAACTGATGAATTTATAAATGAACTTCGCAGTTTTGGTATAAATGCATGGTTTACCGGTGGCGAAACTGCTGATGTTGGAGATCTGGTGCGGACAATTATTGTAGATTCTACAGTTACAGCAAGGATGAAAAGATCAGAAGTCATATCGAATGCTAAAATCGAACATGGTGATGTTATTGTTGGCTTATCTTCATATGGTCAAACAAGCTATGAAAAAGAGTATAACGGAGGAATGGGAAGTAATGGTTTAACTTCCGCACGGCATGATGTTTTCTCCAAATATCTGGCTGTAAAATATCCCGAAAGTTTAGATCCTGAAATTGATAATGAATTGATTTATTCAGGTAATTACAAATTAACAGATGCTATAAAGGGTTTAAATATTGATGCCGGCAAATTAATATTGTCTCCAACAAGAACATATGCACCTGTTATCAAAAAAATATTGGAAGATCATAGAAATGAAATTCATGGTATGGTTCACTGTTCAGGTGGTGCTCAGGCTAAAATTATGAATTTCGTTCATGATCTGCACATTATGAAAAATAATATGTTTCCGGTTCCTCCATTATTCAGAATAATTCAGGAACAATCAGGAACATCGTGGCAGGAAATGTACGTGGTTTTTAATATGGGCCATCGGTTTGAAATTTACACAAACAAAAAAACAGCAAACAATATAATTGATATAGCAGGTTCATTTGATCTGGAAGCTGGAATTATTGGATATTGTGAAAATTTTAAAGGCAAAAAACTAACTATTAAAAGTGAATTTGGTGAATTTATTTATTAAAAAGATGATACTACCACTAATTTAGTGGAACATATTGACAAATGATACAAATAAACTTAAAATAGAACTATAAAGTAATTATTTACCATTATAATAATAGTAAAACCATAAAGATGAAGCGATGAATAAAAACTTAATATTAGAGAAGCTTGAAGGTGTAAAAACAAGATTTGATGAAGTTGCTCACTTAATTATACAACAGGATATTATTGCTGACATGAAACGTTATATTAAGTTAAATAAAGAATATAAAAGCTTAGAACCTATTATTACTACCTATAAAGAATATAGTAATGTTTTAGATAATATTAAATCTTCTAAAGAATTGCTTGCCACAGAAAAAGATGAAGAAATGCGTGAAATGGCAAAAATGGAGCTGGATGAATTGGCTGAACGCAAAATAAAGCTTGAAGAAGATATAAAAATACTCCTGATACCAACTGATCCTGAAGATGACAAAAACGCTATTCTGGAAATAAGGGCAGGAACCGGGGGCGATGAAGCAAGTATATTTGCCGGTGATTTGATGCGAATGTATTCAAAGTTTTGTGAAACTCAAAAATGGAAAGTTGAACTCTCGCATATTAGTGAAGGTACCTCCGGAGGTTATAAAGAAGTAATAATGAATGTAAAAGGTGAAGGTGTATATGGCATATTAAAATATGAATCTGGCGTACATCGTGTTCAACGAGTGCCACAAACAGAAACCCAGGGAAGGGTTCACACTTCTGCTGCTTCAGTTGCTGTATTACCAGAAGCAGATGAGTTTGACGTTGAAATAAAACAAGAAGATATTCGTAAAGATATATACTGTTCATCAGGGCCCGGTGGCCAATCAGTAAATACTACATATTCAGCTGTCCGGTTAACACATATTCCTACTGGTGTTGTTGTAACATGCCAGGATCAAAAATCGCAACTTAAAAATCTAGATAAAGCTATGGCTGAATTAAGGACCAGGTTATATAATTTAGAATACCAGAAGCATTTGGATGAGATTTCTTCAAAACGCAAAACCATGGTGTCAACTGGTGATAGATCAGCTAAAATCAGAACTTATAATTATCCACAAGGAAGAATGACTGATCACAGGATAGGTCTTACAATGTACAATTTGCCTTCAATTCTTGATGGTAATATTTTTGAAATTATTGAAAAATTACAGATCGCTGAAAATGCAGAACGCCTGAAAGAAAGTAATTTATAGTTAGATAAAAGATGTTAAACACAAGATATTGTGCCAGCTTACAGATAAGCAGAAAGCATGATTGCAAGAGCAAAGACGGAACAACTTTTAACATTTAAATTTTCAATTAATGACCAGACAGGAACTCATAAACCAGATAAAATATAAAAAAAGTTTTTTATGCATTGGCCTGGATACTGATATTTCTAAAATTCCTGAATTTCTGTTTGAATTTAAATATCCCGTTTTCGAGTTCAATAAGCAAATTATAGATGCAACACATGATCTTTGTATAGCATACAAACCCAATACCGCCTTTTACGAATGTAATGGTGCAGAAGGATGGAAATCGCTGGAAAAAACAATAAAATATATTAAGGATAATTACCCCAAAATATTTGTTATAGCCGATGCTAAGCGCGGTGATATTGGTAATAGCTCAAAAATGTATGCCAAAGCCTTTTTTGAAAAGTTAAATGCTGATGCAATCACCGTCTCCCCTTATATGGGAAAAGATTCAATTAAACCTTTTATGCATTATCCGGAAAAATGGGTAATACTTTTAGCGCTTACTTCAAACCTGGGAGCAGAAGATTTTCAATTTTTCACTAAAAAAGACAATTCATTACTTTATACTGAAGTAATCAAGAAATCCCGAAACTGGGGAAATACCTGGAATTTAATGTTTGTAATTGGTGCAACTAAAGCTGAAGTACTTAAAGAAATTAGAAAAATTATTCCAGATCATTTCCTCCTGATCCCCGGAATTGGGGCACAGGGAGGAAGCTTGAAGGATATAGTGGAAAATGGCATTAATTCTGATTGCGGATTAATTGTAAATTCTTCCAGAAGAATTATATTTAGCGGCGATAATTCAGAAAATTTTGCGAAATCATCAAGGCTAAAAGCATTAGAACTTCAGCGAGAAATGCAGTTATATTTGAAAAATGAAAGTATTATTTAGTGTTTTACTCCGTTTCAAGCGTCCACGCCATAGCCGTCAGGCTA
>DAOVJU010000426.1 GCA_030632095.1 Chlorobiota bacterium | reverse complement strand
TTATTACCTACCTGGCACACATTTTTGCTGCAATGTATGACCTTTATTATTTTGTTGTTTTACAAGTAAGGCCTTATGTTCTTTTCACACCTTTTTTGATTTTTATTTTTTCATTAGTTGTTTTTTTAGTATTGGCTAAAGAACAAACACAGACATATATTTTAACCCTAAAACAAGCAAAAAAGCTAAAGGAATTTAGTGAGGGCCTTGAGATAGAAGTTAATAACAGAACAAGCCAGTTAATGGAAACTGTAGAAGAACTTAATAATGAAATAGACCACCATAAACATACGCAAATACAATTGCAAGAAATGAATGCCACAAAAGATAAGTTTTTTTCAATTATTGCACACGATTTGAAAACACCGTTTAATGCACTGCTGGGATACGCCAATTTAATAGCTGTTAGCATAGAAAAATCAGACCTGGCACTTACATCAAAGTATGCTAACCAAATACACACATCATCTGTAAATGCTTACAATTTGCTTGAAAACTTACTTATCTGGTCTGGTTCGCAAACAGGAAGTTTTAAATTTAGCCCGGAAGTAGTGAGTATAAAAAATTCTGTAAGTGAAAACATTAAGCTTGTTGTAAACCAGGCATTAGTAAAAAACATTAATGTTTTAAACGAAGTTGATAAAAAGGATGTGTTGGCAGATAAATACATGATTGATACGGTTATAAGAAATCTGTTAACAAATGCGATAAAGTTTACACATCCGGATGGAGAAATAAGGGTTTCATCATTTGAGAAAGAGAATAAAATTGAAATTTGTGTGGCTGATAATGGCATAGGTATAGAAAAAGAAGATATTGACAAGTTGTTTAGAATTGACACTAAACATACCACTACAGGGACAATGGAAGAAAAAGGCACCGGTTTAGGATTGCTGCTGTGTAAAGAATTTATTGAAAAGCACGGAGAGAGCTTATGGGTTGAAAGCGAACCAGGCAAAGGGAGTAAATTTAAATTTACCCTGAAAAAAGCAGATTTTAAATAATTGAATAGTTCTGCCACAGATTCTTAAAGAACAATTAAAAAATCACAATGCTTGTTTTATTGCCTTGGTGTTTCTCTGCTTCAGGTTAATGAAGAAAAGAAATATCGTGAAATAACATACGATTATACCATGAAAGCTGCAAAAATGCTTACTAAAGTTAATAAAAAGATAGCTGACACGTTAAACTTTTTTTCAAAGCTTTCAATAAGGAAGCTTCTTAATTATTTTAAATTGCTTGCCGGTTATTGTGTTTCAATTCTTTCCGGTAAAGTAATTTTTCAAGCACTCCCGGCCGTTTTATCAATTGAGCCTACCACCAAATGCAACTTAAAATGTCCTGAATGTCCGGGCGGATTGCAACAGTTTACCCGCAAAACAGGCAATATGGATTTTAAATTTTATAAGTCCATAATTGACCAATCCTACAAAGATCTTATTTATTTGATGCTTTATTTCCAGGGAGAGCCTTTCCTTCACCCTGATTTTTTTGAAATGGTTAAATATGCACATAAAAGAAAGATTTATACAACAACATCAACAAATGCTCATTTTTTAGATAAGGAAAATGCTAAAAAAGTAGTTGAATCAGGATTGGATAGAATAATTATTTCCATTGATGGCACAACACAGGAAAGCTATGAAAAATATCGAATAGGTGGAAAACTTGAAAAAGTAGTTGACGGAACGAAAAACCTGATCAATGCCAGAAATAAATTTGGATCTAACAAACCTTACATAATTTATCAATTTGTCGTTTTCAAATCAAATGAATATGAAATTAATGCTTTAAATAAACTTGCTAAAGAAATTGGTGTTGATGATGTTAAAATTAAGACAGCACAGTTTTACAACCTGCATTGGTCAAATGAATTAATTCCAACCAGGAGAAAATTCCTGCGGTATAAAAAAGAAGACGGCAACTATTATTTGAAAGGTAAACTGCCCAATAAATGCTGGCGATCGTGGCATTCATCGGTAATAACAATAGACGGGAAAATTGTTCCTTGTTGTTTTGATAAAGATGCAAAACATGAATTGGGTGATTTAAAAACGGATTCTATGAAAAAAATAGTTAAAGGAAAGTCAATTAAAGAATTTAAAAACAGCATATTAAAAAACAGAAAGAAATTTGATATTTGCAGGAATTGCATCGAGGGAATTAGAGTTTTTAGATAAAAAAAAAGCCATCTTTCGATGACTTTATTTAAATTTAATTTTATATCGAACTCAGGTTACTAAGATCTTTAAATACCAGATACTAATTATATAGTCATTATTTCCTCTTCTTTTTTAACTAATAGATCTTCAACTTCTTTAATAAACTCATCATGCAGTTTTTGCACTTCATCTTCAGCATCATGTTCATTGTCTTCTGATAATCCTTCCTTTAAAAGCTTTTTTAGTTCATCATTAGTTTCTCTTCTTGCATTTCTAATGCTTACTTTCGCGTTTTCACCTTCATTTTTTACTTGTTTCACAAGATCAATTCTTCTTTCCTCGGTAAGGACAGGAATATTAATAATAACAAGTTCACCATTATTGTTAGGATTTAACCCTAAATTTGCCGCCATAATGGCCTTTTCAATAGGAGAAATCATTGCTTTTTCCCAAGGTTGAACCTTTATGGTCCGGGGATCAGGAGTGTTAATGTTTGAAACTCTGTTTAGCGGGGTCATTGTTCCATAATAATCAACCATAACACTATCTAACATTTGCGGATTGGCTTTTCCTGCCCGTATTTTCAACAATTCACGTTCTAAATGTGCAATAGATTTTTCCATTCTCTCTTTTGCATCATCTAAATATAGTTGCACTTCTTCTTCCATGATATGATGTTTTAGCGTTATTACTGATATACAAGGGATAAAGATATTATTTCCTTATTAATGTACCAATTTTTTCTCCTAAAATCACTTTTTTAAGGTTCCCAATTTTATTCATATCAAAAACAATTATTTCAGTATTGTTCTCTTTACACATGGTAAAAGCGGTTAAATCCATTACTTGCAATTCTTTAGAAATTACCTCATCAAATCCGAGTTCGTTAAACCGTACAGCTGCCGGATATTTCTCAGGATCAGCAGAATAAACACCATCTACCCGTGTTCCCTTTAGCAAAACCTCAGCATTCATTTCTACAGCACGTAAGGCAGAAGCAGTATCTGTAGTAAAAAACGGATTTCCTGTTCCTGCAGAAAAAATTACTACCTGGTTCTTTTCTAAAGCTTCCCTGGTTTTTGATTTGCCATACAATTCACCAATTGGTTCCATTCGTATTGCAGTTAAGACTTTCGATTTTGTGCCATTATTTTCCAATGCCGACTGAAGTGCTAAACTGTTGATAACTGTGGCAAGCATTCCCATATAATCTCCATTTATCCTGTCAAAACCTGTTTCGGTTCCTTTTAATCCTCTGAAAATATTTCCACCGCCAATTACTACACCAACTTTTACGCCTAAATCAACAATTTCCTTTATCTGATAAGCATATTCCTGAAGTCTTTTCGATTCAATACCATAGTTTTGAGAACCCATTAAAGATTCTCCGCTAAGTTTTAGTAATACTCTTTTGTATTTTGTCATTTCTTAGTGACTGTTAATTTAAAATTCAATGATTTTGTTTGCTAAATTAAACTTTAGCAACAAATAACCAAAAATGTATAATATATGTATAAACAAAAAAGGCTGTCCTTTTCAGACAGCCTCATTTTTTTATAGTAAATTATATTTTATATATTCAATGTAAACCGCTTAAAGGATGTAACATCAAGTTCTTTATTAACTCCTTGAAGATATTGTTTAACAGATATTTTATTGTCCTTAATAAAGTCCTGGTTCAATAAGGTATTTTCTTTGAAAAATTTATTTAGTTTACCCATGGCAATTTTTTCAACGATATTTTCTGGTTTTCCTTCCTTAATTGCTTGTTCTTTACCAATTTCAAGT
>DAOVJU010000559.1 GCA_030632095.1 Chlorobiota bacterium | reverse complement strand
TCTTTATTCAGATTTACAACCATCATGGTCGACTGATGGCAGTGAAATTGCTTTTATTTCTGATCGTGGGCCCGATTCAAATATTGACAAACAGGTATATGGTTCATATAAACTTTGTGTTATAAAAAGAGCAACAAAACAGATAATTGTTTATGATTTGTTTCCCGGTGCTAATATTTTTAGTCCTCAATATTCACCTCGCGACTCATCTCTCTATTTTCTATCCAACGCCGATGGTTTCAGGAATTTATACAGATATCAATTACATAGCGGAGAAGTATTTAAGTTAACAAAATTTGCAACTGGAATAAGTGGTATTACGGATCTTGCTCCGGCATACAGTGTTGCCAGCGAAACCGGTGAAGTTGCATATACAATTTAGCGAGACGATAATTACGAGATTTATAAAGCTAAACCGGAAGATTTTTTACAGATTCCGGTAAATCCTTACGAAGTAAATCTAGCTGCTGAATATTTGGCTCCAGGTAAAAACAGAATCTTTAATATTGTTGATCATAACATAAATTATGTTAAAACTTTTCCTGAGGATTCGTTTAAGGTGCAAGAGTATGATCCTAAATTTGAGCTTGAATATATTGGTTCAACCGGATTTGGTGTAGCACAAAGCTCTTATGGTACTTTTGCTTCAGGGGGTGTAAGTATGCTTTTTAGCGATATGCTAAAACAACACCAGATTTATACAATGCTAAATATTAATGGTGAGATATATGATTTTGGAGGACAATTAGCTTACATAAATTCCAAAAAACGTATTACCTGGGGTAGCTCTTTTTCACATTTTCCTTATAGGATGATGTACTATTCTATAGGTTTAGATTCTTTACCGGATGGAACTCTTATGAGAGTTGATAATTATGACCTGGTGAGAATATACGAAGAAAATTTATCCTTTTTCTCTCAATATCCACTTTCCTCAAAATTGCGCTTTGAAGGTGGCTTGTCATACTCCAGATACAGTTACAGAATTGATAGTCTCACTTATTATTACACCTTAACGGGTTATTACCTGGGACAATCAAAAGGTAAAATTGATGATGTTCCCGATCCGTTTAATGTTGGAAGTGCCTATTTAGCATTCGTGGGCGATAATTCAAGCTTTGGTATTACATCGCCCTTAAATGGTTACAGGTACCGTTTCCAGGTTGGACAAATGTTCGATCAGTACGAAATTACAAGCCTTTCATTAGACGTACGCAAGTATTTCTTTTTTAAGCCCATTAGCTTAGCATTCAGGGCACTGCATTATGGCCGTTACGGGAAAAATGCTAATAGCTTATATCCATTGTACCTGGGAAATGAATATTTAATTAGAGGTTATAATTTTAATGCTTTCTATAAAGCCGATGAAGCATATTCAGGCAACTCCTTAGATATAAACAAAATAGCAGGAAGCAAAATTATTGTTTTTAATTCTGAAATAAGATTCCCGTTTACCGGGATACAAAGATTATCGTTAATTAAATCCGGTTATTTATTTTCAGATATTGTTTTATTTTTTGATGCTGGTGTTACATGGAAAAAAGATAAATTTCCCTGGCTTGAATCAAGTGATATCAGATACTATTGGAATCCTAATCCAAATTATTATACACCAATTTATAGCTTAGGTGCTTCATTACGTATAAACTTATTCGGGTATGCCATTCTTGAGCCCTACATTGCCATGCCGTTTCAATTAGAAAATGTCACTTACACTACCGGATTTATTATTAGTGGAGGTGGATGGTAAAATAGTTAAGAAGTTCAGAGTTTTGAGTTCAGAGTTTTTGACCAATTTACCAGTTTACTAATAAACTAATTTATCAATAAACAAATAAACCATTAATTATTCATCAAGTTCTTCAAAATCAACATAATCACCCTCGTCTTTGTCTATCTTTTTACCCTTACTGGGTTTTGTATTTATGGTAACATCACCTTCTTTCTTTTGGTTATATTTATTTTGCTGATTTTCAAAATTCCGTTGCGCATTCTTAAAATAAGATCGAAGAATATATCGGGTAAAAATTCTTACTATAAAATAAATCAGGAATAATATCAATAAAAATCTTACTAGAGCCATATTATGTTTTTTTAGCGTCTTCTTAGGATTTGCTAATAAATAACCATCTTAAATAAAAGCCAAAGAAGTAGCTTATTTATTAACAAACATTTTTTACTTTTGCAAAATTACTATAATCAATTAATATATTAAATAAAATCTTTATGGAAACGGTTGTAAGCGGAATTAGATCGACAGGAAATCTGCATTTAGGCAATTATTTTGGTGCATTAAAAAACTTTATAAAGATGCAGCACGAAAATAATTGTTTTTTCTTTATTGCCGATTATCATTCATTAACCACACATCCCACTCCTGGAGATTTACATGTTAGTGTTAAGCAAGTTTTAGCAGAATATATAGCTTGTGGACTAGATCCTGAAGTTGCAACAATATACCTCCAAAGCGATGTACAAGAAGTAACAGAATTATATTTGCTTCTTAATATGAATGCC
>DAOVJU010000328.1 GCA_030632095.1 Chlorobiota bacterium | reverse complement strand
GTAAGAGATATTGAGTTCTTCTTATTCAGAGTAACTCTAATATTTGCATAAAATCCATCTTACTCCCCCTAATATTTCCATTGAGCCCAGATTACACTGATTATCACAAATTTAATTTTTAAAAATCAGCATAATCTGTGGCTTTATTTAGTTTTTGCGACTTTTAACAGTAAAATTTCAAACTAGTGTAATAATTACTAAATTACACTAGAAAGCGTAACCAATGCTTAATCCGGGGAATGGCCCATGTGATAAATAGGCATTAAAGCGTAAAACCAATCCACCACGTAAAGGTTGAATCCGGTATCCCAAATTTACAATAGGGTGTACACTTATTGTTTCAAGCAGGTTTTCATATACAATATTAACTCCTATTCCTAATTCAACATGCGATGGAGTATTAAATAGAAGGGTTTGAATAGTAATTGGAACCATATATCCATCATCGACCTGTGTTCCTTCAATTGCATTATTTATTTTATAATATCCAACTGCTAATTTGGCATAAAATGTAAGATAATCAGTATGGCCTGTATACCTTTCATAATTAATTGTTGCTGCCATAATTTTACCTGCATAAGAAAGTTCAGTATAAGCGCAATTAGCAATTAATTCAGTATTACCAAAACTTTGTGTAAACGCGCCTTTTTGTAAAAAAACAACAATTAAGAACAGAAATATTTTTTTCATTTGTCCGGTTAATAATATTCCAGGTCAATTAAGTTCCTAATATACGCAACAATGATTAATTATAAAAATAACCACAAACTATAAATTTTAAAATTAAGAATTAATGTAATTTAGTGGCATTTTTCAAAAACCATAAAAAGTAGTTTACCCTGTTAAATTAAAGTTATACTATTTCACAGGGTTAACATTTTTTGTATTTAATCTGAATTGTAAACCACAATATGAAAAATGCCTTAATTTTGTACCATAATTTTTAAAACTAACTAAAATATAGCCAAACTTGATTTATCCGGAAAACTTCGAGAACAAAATAGGTTTTGATAAAATAAGACTAAGTATTAAAATCTTATGCCTCTCAAAAATGGGTGAGTATGAAGTTGATGCAATGGAATTTAGTTCAAATTATAATTTCATAAACAAAACCTTAACTGCAATTCAGGAATTCAAAGAAATATGCATTAATCATGATGATTTCCCTGTCGATCATTATAATGATCTAACCGGATCTTTGAAAAGAATTAAGGTTATAGGCACTTTTTTGGAAACTAACGAAATATTCAAGCTTCGTAGTTCATTAAATACAATTAAGGCTGTTTCCAGATTTTTTAAAAATCATGAGGATGAATTTCCTGTTTTGTCTGATCATTCAAAAGAAATAAAAATATATCCCTTTGTTGCAGATAGAATTGATCAAATTATAAACAAGCATGGAAAAATAAAAGATAAGGCTTCAAATGAACTATTTTCAATTAGAAAAGACCTTAATTTAAAGCAAAATTCAGTTTCAAAAGTTGTACATAGCATATTAAAAAAAGCAATCCTGGAAGGATGGGTTGAACAAGATACTAATTTATCAATAAGGGATGGTAGATCTGTAATACCTGTATCCGGAACACATAAACGAAGGATTAATGGATTAATACAAGATGTATCTTCAACCGGTAAAACAGCATTCATAGAACCTGTTGAAGCTGTAGAAATTAATAATGCAATTAAAGAACTTGAATACGCTGAACAACGTGAAATTAAAAAAATCTTAAATGATTTTACCGATTCAATAAGGCCATATCTTGATGATCTAATTAATTCCTTCCTGATTTTAGGCAAAATTGATTTCATTCGGGCAAAAGCACGATACGCAATAGAAGTTAATGCTATTAAACCGGAATTTAAAAATGAACAACAATTCTATTGGAATAATGCTGTTCATCCATTATTAGAAAAATCGTTAAAGAAAGAGGGTAAAAAAGCAGTTCCCTTAAATATTGAGCTAAATAAAGAACAACGGATTATTTTAATTTCAGGACCTAATGCCGGAGGAAAATCAGTTTGTTTGCAAACAGTTGGATTATTGCAATACATGCTGCAATGCGGAATGCTTGTTCCAATGGTTGAAAATTCATCGGCTGGTATATTTGAACAAATTTTCATTGACATTGGTGATGAACAATCCATTGAGAATGATTTGAGTACATACAGTTCACATTTACTCAACATGAAATTCTTCATTAAAAATGCAAACGAGCAAACCCTGATCTTAATTGATGAGTTTGGAAGTGGAACAGAACCAATGCTTGGAGGTGCAATTGCAGAGTCAATTCTGAATAAACTTAATAACAAAAAAATTAGTGCAGTTATAACAACACATTATACAAACTTGAAACATTTTGCTTCCTCCCTTGAAGGAATACAAAATGGAGCCATGCTTTATGATACGAATAAACTGGAACCTATATTCATCTTAGAAATTGGCAAACCCGGCAGTTCATTTGCTTTTGAAATTGCACATAAAATTGGTTTACCCAATGATGTTCTTGGTTTAGCAAAAAATAAAATTGGCGAAGAACATATTCATTTTGATAAACATTTAAAAGAAATAATACGTGATAAACGATACTGGGAAAATAAGCGTCATCGCATTCGCAAATCGGAGAAAAAACTTGAAGATACTTTAGCAAAATATGCTAAAGAACTTAATGAAACTATTGAATTACGAAAAAAGATCATTGCAGAAGCTAAACTTGAAGCAGACAGGATTCTGAAAGAATCAAACCGGAGGATTGAGCAAACTATTCGCCAAATAAAAGAAAGCCAGGCTGAAAAGGAGAAAACCAAAGCACTAAGAAAGGAGCTTGAAGATTACAAAGATAAAGTGGACAAACAAGGAACTGAAGATAATACTGCATTCAAAAAGAAACTTGAACATATAAAACACAGGGAAAGCCAGTTAAAGAAAGACAGGAAACCTGAAGATAAAAAAGAACCATTCGAACCAAAAAGTACTGATATTGTTATTGGCGATTATGCGCGAATAAAAGGGCAGGAAAGCATCGGAGAAGTAATTGATAAAAGTGATAAAAGCTTTGTTATTGCATTTGGACAGATGATTACTAGTGTAGATAAAAAGAAGGTGGAGAAAGTAAAAGATGATGAAAAACCAGCAAAAAAAACTGCCAGTGTGCAAAGCAATATATCCTCATTTAACCTGCATAAAAAACGGCTTGATTTTAAACCGGGAATAGATATTCGCGGGCAACGGGTTGATGAAGCCCTGCAGAATGTTATTGATTATATAGACGAAGCAATTGTATTGGATGTAAATAAAGTAAAGATTTTACATGGTAAAGGAAATGGGGTTCTGCGCCAGGTTATTCGCGACTATTTGAAAACTGTTGATTTTGTTATATCTTTTGAAAATGAGCATATTGATCTAGGTGGAGATGGAATTACAGTTGTAAATTTTTAAAAGAAAAAAAGTGGAAAGATGCTATAATATATTTTACTTATAAGAATTACATATTAATCACATCTTTCCTGTTGGGCATAACAATCCACAGGATAATATAGACCAACATTCCGGGAAATGCTATTGAAAAAATTGAAAAAAGTAAATAAGCAATACGTACAAGAGCTATATCCCAACCATAATATTCTGCAATACCACCACAAACTCCTGCAATTGCTTTATCACGTGATCTGTATAAACGTTTTGAACTCATTGTTGATTTGTTGATTTGGTGATTTGTTGATTTGTTAAAAGTATTAATAACATTAATAAGACTCAAACTCAAATCACAAATTTTTAATTTTTAATTTTTAATTCTTCATCAAGATCCTGTCATGATAAAAAGCGGTTTCATTTCAAAACTATGATAAAATGGCCTTAACCGTTCAGTATTATAATGTTTTGACACATCCACAATTTTCTTAGAACTGGTAACTACATCAACCGGAGCATTATCATAACGTCCGTTACGAAGAATTACCAATCTTCCATGTATTCCTTTCAAGATCAGATCAAGGGCTAAATTACCATAAGCCATCGGAACAATTGAATCGATAGCATCCGGATCACCACACCTAACAAAATATCCTAATTTTTGATTTATAACATTAATTGATTTACTTCCTGTGTATTTTGGTGATAATTCTTTCAATTTTGCAGAAACCATATCCCCTATTCCGCCAAGTTTTGCATGTCCGTATGCATCTTTTTCCATGTTTTCAAATACCATTTCACCATTTTTGAACATTGCACCTTCCGAGATAAGTACAATGGAATATCTGCTAGGATTTGAATACCGGTCTTCTACCAATAATTGCGTAAGTTGTTCTATATCAAATTTATGCTCAGGTATTACACAACGGTTTGCAGCGCCGGCCATTGTTGGCAATAATGCAGTAAAACCCGCATATCTGCCAAAAACCTCAAGTACCATAAAACGTTCATGTGAACCGGCAGAAGTTCTCAAACTATTCGTCATCATTATTGTCCTTGTAACGCATGTACTAAATCCAATACAATAATCCGTACCCGGAACATCATTATCCATCGTTTTAGGTATTGCAATAACCTTTACGCCTTCCTGGTATAAACGAACTCCATAACTTAATGTATCATCTCCACCAATTGGTATCAGGTAATCTAATCCTACAAAGTCAATGTTTTTTAATACCTCAGGTGTCAAATCGTTCATTTCACCGGTATATTTTTCTGAAAGGTGTGGTGGCACATCAACCTTTGATATATGGCTTGGCCTTGTTCTGGAGGAATGTAAGAAAGTTCCCCCTGTCCTGCCTGATTTATT
>DAOVJU010000429.1 GCA_030632095.1 Chlorobiota bacterium | reverse complement strand
TTTTTCTTCTGGTTTTTTCCCCTTTGGATTATCTTTAGTATCTATTCCAAGATTACCAAAAGTTTCAAGTACTTTTTTCTCATCAATCAATTCAATTCCATCTCTATCAAATAAAGCAAGAAGGTTTTTTCGGTATTCATCAAGTTTGTTTTTTAACTCTCTTGCTTTACATTGTTCAATTTTAGCTACATCACCACCAAGTAACTCATGTGTAGGTGCATCATAATTGTCTTTAGATTTCACATATCCAATCTTGTTGGTTATTGTATCAGCAATAGATTCATCAACTTTATCAATTACTATTATTAATTCTTTTTTAATTTCGTTGATAAAATCATACATTTCATTTGACCATTTACTTGCATCTTTATAAGCTTCCTGCACAGGTTTAACTTGTTCTTCTTTGATTAAGGCCTGTTTATCAATTTCATTGTAGATATAATTAATTTTATTTTTAAAACTTTCGTTTGTAATATGTAAGCCTTTATCAACAATTTCAAAAGCATTCAAAACTTCTTTTGAAACATTTAATGCCAGCAAAGCCATAAGCACTAAATACATCATACCGATCATCTTCTGTCTTGGGGTTTCTTTACCGTGGCCCATGCTAAATTATTGTTTATAAGTAAATTTTAAATGTTATCCTTTAACATTCATTGCCGAAAGCATATTACCATATATTGAATTCAGCGCTGCGAGATTTTCTTTTAGTTTGTCAATTTCATCGCTGTATTCTTTTGATTTTTCTGCAGAACCTTTAAGATTTTGCATCATATTATTTAAGTCTTTATAAATTTCTCCGGAAGACTTTAAGTGTTCATTAGATCCGTTTAATTGCAATTCATAAACTGCATTTAACGCGGAAAGGTTTTTGTTCAATATATCCAATTGTTCTGAATAATCTTTATTTCCATCGGTTAATTTAGCAACATTGCTATTCATTGATTCTGTAAGTTTTTGATAATAACCGGTTAGTTCACTGGTTGATTGACTTGCTATTTCAGAAAGATTATCACTGGTTTTTGAAACAACATTAGCTAAATCTTGTCCGGATTGAGAAACTAATTCAGAAGCTTTTGAAACTGAGTTTGATAAATCTTCTGTTGAAAGATTTAATGCTTCAGCTGATTTATTATAAGTATCAGATAAATTTCCAATTGACTGAGCTGCATTAGAAACACTATCAATGTAATCTTTTGTTGCAATTCCTGCTTCTGAAAAATCAGAAAGCTTTTCAGCGGTTTTGCTAAAGTTATTTAAGCCTTCACCAAGTTTATCAAATATTTCCGAACCAATGTTTGAGTTTTCCAGCAATTCATCAAATCGTTCAAGTGCATAAATGCTTCCTCCACCTCCACCTGTAACCGTGGCAGCTCTTCTTGGTGCTACTACTGGTGCTGGTGCTGGCTCTGGTGCTGTCTGAGTTCCCATGGCCATTTCCAAATCTTCATCGTCACTGCTCATTCCAGCTAATTCAGGATAAACAAGCGTCCAGTCAATTTCTTCATGAACGGGCTCAAAGGCTGAAAAGAAAAATATGAGAGCTTCTGTAGATAAGCCTACTGTTAACATTAGACCAGATCCAGGCAAGTGTTGTATTTTAAATAAGGCTCCCATGATAACAACTGAGGCACCCCAACCGTAAAGCTTGGCCATGAAGTTTTTCCAGGCTTTACCTTCGACTATTTCAGCAATATTCATAATAAAATTATATAAAATAATAATAATTAAAAAAAATCAATATTAATATACTTTTGAACGTCCAGCTGTATTATATTCATTTCCCATGTGAGTACGTACATTTCTGAAACCAATATATGATTTTGCAGTATCTTGATATTCATAACTTCTGGAACCCACTTGCATATAATGTCCTATGTCTTTCCATGATCCTCCACGAACTGCTTTTCGCTTTAAAACAGGAGGATCATCTGGTAAAGCATGGTAAGAATAATCGGGATTCATATCATGCGTAAAACTATAAGCTGATTCATCGAATGAATTATTAGTCCATTCTGCTATGTTCCCAGCCATATCATATATTCCGAATTCATTTGGATCATACACTGCAACTTCAACAGTATTTAATCCACCATCATCAACATAATCACCACGCAAAGGTTTAAAATTAGCCAGAAAACATCCTGAATTATTTCTTGTATAATATCCACCCCATGGATACATATTTATATCAAGGCCACCGCGAGCTGCATATTCCCATTCAGATTCCATTGGTAACCGATAATCCTGAACAAAGGATTGGCCTTTACGTAGAAGGACGGCATTCATTAAAGCAGTTCTCCAAATACCAAATGCACGTGCTTGTTGCCAATTCACACCAACAACAGGATAATTATCATATGAAGGATGCCAGAAATACATGTTTGCCATTGGCTCATTATATGAATAAGTAAAATCACTTATCCAGCAAAGCGTATCAGGATAAACAGGTACATTTCCACGCATGATGAAAGAAGACCTGTCCCTTATTTGTACTTTTTCTCCTTTTTCATTATAAATTTCACCATCATACTGTTGTGTTTCATAATTATAATGACGCCGTGCCTGATTATCATAAGTAAATTTTTGAGCAGCTTGCTTATAATCAACCCAGAAAAATTCATAAATTAATTTACGTGAATCAATTTCTGCCCTTCGATAAAATCTTTCATGTTCTGGTAAATAGAGTTCCTGTAAAATTTCTACTTCTTCTTCGCCTTTCCAGTTTATCTCCACATCCCAGTTTATGAGTGGTTCGCTAAGTTCTTCACCATAAGCATCTTCAGTAATCAGGTAATCTTCGAAAGATTCTCCCAAAAGTTTATATGCCATTGAGTCTCTAACCCAATAAACAAATTGTCTGTATTCATTATTTGTGATTTCAGTTTCATCAATCCAAAATGCCTGAACTGAAACTCTTTTATGCTGTGAAGTTAGCGCCCATGGAACATCCTGGTCATTAAGACCCATTGTATAAGCTCCAGTTGGAACAATGACCATTCCATAGGGATTTCCAGAATGATAAAAAGGTCTGTCTTGAACTCCGGTGAGTTCACCTGTCTGGTAACTCCCACAACTGGTAATTATCGTGGTAACAGCTACTATAAAAAATATTTTTTTCATAATAATTTCTGTTTAGTATTATTTAAACTCTAAAATAAACAAATATTCAATTAAATTACAAAAAACGCACACTTTTATAAGACGGAGTCGTTTTTTCTATACTTAAATTAAAACAGTAACCTAACATTATCTCAGGTGTACCATAGGTTCCAACCTCAGACAATGGTATATCATAGGCAATTGCAAAATTAAAACCACTTGGTAATTCCATACCAAACATAGCTATAATTGCAGCCTCATGATTATATGAAACGCCTCCCCAGAGCTTTTTATTGTATAAAACCCTGCAACCATAAGTTACTTGTGATTTAGCTCCTCCCGATTTGAGATGAATATATGGTTCAATTTCAAAAAGAGGATTTGTCAATTGATACGTGTAACCTCCGGTTATATAGAAATGCGTTGAAATTTTTTCATTAATCCCTTCATATTCTGCTTTGCCGGAATTTAAATGCTTACCCGAAACTCCTAAAAATAAATTATCGGTTTTATAAAATATGCCTAAACCAAGGTCAAATATCATGTCTGCTTGTTCTCCTGTTGGTAACGATTCAGATGCATCTGATGCTACAAGCTTAGAGAAATCTAACTTTCTGTTCCAAAAGCCAAGATCCAGTCCAAGCCCTAAATTACCCTGACCCACTTCTGTATTGTAGGCATATGCCAAATTCAATGCTGTATTGCTTAAGGCAGCTATTTTATCATTTTTTATATTTAAACCAATTCCATGGTTCATCCCAAAAAATTTAACTGGTGCATTTACACTAAGTATCTGTGTGCTTATTGCAGCTCCTCCATCTTCAGCAAATCCAAGC
>DAOVJU010000296.1 GCA_030632095.1 Chlorobiota bacterium | reverse complement strand
TCCTACCATTTTTGCAAGGTTTTATTTAAATATCGGAAAAACCTTGCAATTTAGAATCACATATATTGCTAATTTATTAACATTACAGCACTAGATATCAACTATTTAAATGCTTTTTCAGGTTTGACTATTTAACTTAAGGCACTTTTTACTTTAGTTCACTTTAAGTACTGATTATTTACTAAATCATCATTTACCAATCAACACAAACGGCGCCCAATAAAAGGGATGAGCGTACTTGCCTTCTTCGATCATGCTAAGTTTTGCCTGTCGAAGGTGGATTGAAAATTCTTGTTCCTTTTGTTTGGATTTGAGCAGGTTTTTATAAAAATCAACCATCAGATCGGAAGTGGATTCATCGGCTACTTTCCAGAGTGAAACAATGATGTTTTCCGATCCTGCATAAAGTAATGCACGGGTTAATCCTATCAAACCTTCTCCTTTTTTGATCTGTCCAAGGCCGGTTTCACAAGCTGATAAAACTGTCAGATCAGCATTGAGTTTAAGGTTGAATATTTCGCCGGTATATAAAACTCCGTCTTCATTGATGCTGGTATCTTGTGCCAGAAGGATGCCTGAGAGCTCCGGTTTTTCTGTATTGACAAATCCGTGGGTGGCAAAATGCAAAATCCTGTAGTTTTTTATTTCACCGGATTTAATAAATTCTTCATTAGCATTCATGTGAATTTGTGCAAGCGCTTTTTTCCTTTTCTTCTCAAACTGATTGAAGATGGAAGTCACTTCATTTTCGCTTCCCGGCAAGGGATACACAAAACCGCCTTTTATCAATGAACCACGCAATGTGGTATCTTCTGAGTACTTGTCGAACCTGTCAAACAATTCACGCGTTCTTAATGTTAAAGCAGAAGTAGATTCATCGCTGAAAACCGGGGCAATGGCCAGCCAGTCGTTCATGTTTGCTTTCTGAACAACTTCCTTTTGGAAGGTTTTATAAAACAAATTTGCAGAATAGGAATATGAAATATTGTACTTTCTAATTAAATAAGGTAAAGCGCTCCATTCTTTTTCTCCGGTTTCAGCAGTCAGCAAAGCTTCGAAAGGGACCATGCTTAATTCTCTGTCAGGAATAATAATTAGGTTTTCAATATTCTCGTTGAGGTTTTGCGGAAATAATGCGGTGTATAATTCAAATGCCTGTCTTTTGTAAATCTCATTGAATCTTGAACTATTACAGAAACGTAAACTATTGCGGAATTGCATAACGGAATCGGCCGGATTTTCGATTACCGGAATAGTTTTGATTTCCAAATTATTGTTTTTTACTGAAAATATATAAATGCTGCTGTCACCCACAAAATAGCTGATCATGGCGGTTTTTTCATCCATGGTTTCCTGAATATCGCTAACGGTTACAGGTTTCCGGTTGTGTTTTAATTCGTAATACTCAGGGTATTGGTTTTCAAAAACAGCAATGAGGCTGTCGTAGCTGCGGTTGGCTTTGAACAGTTTGTCTCTGAACAACACTTCTTTGGCGCTGTCGGGCACTTCGGCCAGTAGTTTCTGATAAAGTGCGATATCTATTTGTAAAGTATGCTCAACTTGCAGCAAGTTGTCCGGTATTCCTGCATATTTTTTTGCTTCGGAACCTGCCAGGGATTCCATTAACACGCTGGATTTGTTTTTTTCGGAGAAGTAGAATGCTTGTTCTAAATAGGCATTTGATGTTTGGGAAACATCCAATGTCTCGGCCAGTTTCAAACAAACATCAATGGCTCCTTCGTAGATTTCGCCGGCTTTTTCACCGAGGGCTATTTTATCGGATTTGGTGCTGATTGTTTTACGGACTTGATTTATTAAGGTGTCACAAGCCTGGTAGTGCCGCAGGGCGAGGTTTAGACCTAACAGGTTTTCAAAACCTGTTAGGTCTTTATTGTTGGTCGCAAGTATTTGGGCTTTTGCCTGCAAGGCTTGTAATAATTCCTGCCAATCCAAATAATCTGTAATTTGCGGAACAGAATAAACATTTGCAGTATCATTAAAATATCTTAAACAACTTGTAGCGCCTTTTTGGTAATACTCCAAAGCCAGGTCGTATTCAATTTTATCAGAATAAACAATTCCGATATTATTATAATCTCTTGCTACAAGAATATGTTTTTCGCCAAGCAGCTTTTTTTTTATTTGTAAAGATTTAAAATAATATTCCAAAGCCAGGCCGTATTCGTTTTTAAATTTATACACACCTCCGATATTGTTATAAGAACTTGCTACAAGAGTATGTTTTTCGCCAAGGAGCTCTTTTTTTATCTGTAAAGATTTAAAATGATATTCCAAAGCCAGGTCGTATTCGTTTTTAAATGTATACACACCTCCGATATTATTATAAGAATTTGCTACATCGGTATGTTTTTCGCCAAGCAGCTCTTTCTTTATTTGTAAAGATTTAAAATGATATTCCAAAGCCAGGCCGTATTCGTTTTTGTTTTCGTAAACAGCTCCGATATTATTATAACAAGCTGCCACAGAAGTATGTTTTTCGCCAAGCAGTTCTTTTTTTATTTTTAAAACTTTTCCCCAATAAAATAAAGTTGAATCATATTTTGATTGATAATAATATTGCAGTCCTAATAAATGATAAGTATCTGCAATAATAGAGGCGGTTTCGTTAATATGCTGAAGGGTTTTTTCTATTGCAGGCTTAATAACAGCAATTGCCTGGTCTAATTGCCATGTTTTCTGGTAGCATTGTCCATGCTTGGTTTCACTTAAAAGATATTTTCGCCATTGCCGGTGCTTTTCATACAATAAGCTTGCATTTTCAAAATATACAATGGCGCTATCATATTCGGAGCTGTCCTGAAAAATGCCGGCTTTTTCAAAAAAGCTGTTTGCTAAGGTTGTGTCTTTTGTAATATCCTGTGCAAAAGAAAGTTGGGGAAAAGCAATCAGGATTAAAAAGATGGATAGGATTTTGGCTGGTTTCATAAAGAGTATATTTTTATTACGAATTTATGAATAATCAAGCAAAAATAAAATGGTAAATAAATACTTTCTTGCTGCTTTAAATATTCTAAATATTCTTTAAACATATTCTACTACTTTTAATATATAAGGGCCAATATAAGGACTTAAAACATTAACAGTAATATATCAATTCTTTTTCCTTCAAAAAGCGTTTCAAGAAAATTACATGTATTCATAAAGTTTATTTATTATTTAAAATCTCGTAACTACTCAGTGCTTGGAGTTTGGAGTGCCTGGATTTATTCTGTTATTTAACTTAAGGCACTTTTTACTTTAGTTCACTTTAAGTACTGATTATTTACAAAATCTCTACTTTAAGTATAAATTCTACTCATCAAAATGGTTTTACCACAGTAAATCAAACCTGCTTGAATCAAGCTTAAGGAATATAAATAACAGGATTGTAAATGCCCAAAGTGATGACCCGCCATAACTAAAAAAAGGCAGGGGTATCCCAATTACCGGTGTAATACCTATAGTCATTCCAATATTAATCAGAAAATGGAAAAATAATATTCCAATTACCCCGTATCCATACATTCGGCTATAACCTGAACGCTGCCTTTCTGCTAATATGACCAATCGTATTAGTAAAAATGAAAACAAAGCAATTACAATAAATGTTCCAATAAAACCCCATTCCTCACCAACTGTGCAGAAGATAAAATCAGTGCTTTGTTCGGGTACAAAGTCATATTTAGTTTGTGTCCCCTGCAAAAATCCTTTTCCTGAAAATCCCCCGGAACCAATAGCTATTTTAGATTGATTAACATTGTACCCAATACCTAATGGATCAGTTTCCGGCCCAAGTAATATATTTATCCTCTTTCTTTGATGCTCACCTAATATATTATTAAAAAAATAATCAACCGAAAAAGTAAATGCAATTGAGCCAATTAGTATAATAAAAACAATGAAAGAATTTCGCAATTTGTATCGATATGCGTATACACCGTATATTAATCCTGACAAAACTATAGAAATTATTATCACATAGTAATTCTGTATTCCTGCTTCATAAAAGTAATTTAACCAGATAACAATTGACAATATTATAAGTGAAGTAATTAATGTTCTGAAAAACAGGCTTCTGCGTAATGTTACAAAATAATAGACTACAAATGCCAGAACCAGAAGGGCAATAATAATAATAAGCTTATTTATAACTAAACTTAAAACAAAAAGCAAGGCAATTAACAAACCCATAAAAAGCAAATTGGCCGACAAGCCTTCACGATACAGAACAAGAATAAATACACTATAAACCAATGCTGATCCGGTATCATTTTGAAGTAATATTAAGAATGCCGGTATAAAAATTATAATAAGAGCTATTATAAGATCCTTAAACTTTTTTAACGAAACATTATATGAACTTAAAAAATGAGCTAAGGCCATATTGGTTGCAAATTTTGTGAATTCTGAAGGTTGAAATCTGAGGGGGCCAATTTCAATCCATGATTTTGCTCCATGTACTTCCTTCCCGAATATAAGCACTACAATGAGTAACAGTATTGATAATCCATAAATAAAGTATGAAAAAAAGGAATAAAATTTACTATCTATAACAAATATCAGAATGATCAAAAAAATTGAAGCAGCTATCCATATTAACTGTTTTCCATATCGCTGGCTAAAATCCATGATACTTTGATGTTCTTCATTATAAACGGCTGCATAGATGTTGATCCAGCCGAAAAACACAAGTACCAGGTAAATGATAATAGTTATCCAGTCAATATTATTCCATATATTTTTTCTTCTTGCCACGGTCTAATAAATTTGCTTCTAAAATTCTGTTTTCATGCCACTTTCTCGTTATCGTATCGGTTAAATATTTTTCAATCATTAAACTTGCAATAGGTGCGGCCCAGGTTGCGCCAAAACCTCCATTTTCAACGCAAACCGAAATTGCAATTTCAGGATTTTCTTTAGGTGCAAAAGCAATGAATATTGAATGGTCTTCTCCATGCGGATTTTCGGCAGTCCCTGTTTTTCCGCATATTTTAATATCAGCCAGTTTAGCAATTCTGGCTGTGCTTCCCGGTCCGCCATTAACAACTTTATCCATTCCTTTAACAATTGTTTTATAATGGGCTGTATCAAAAGGAGTAAAATTCTTTACTACAAACCGCTCATCTATTGTTTCATTCCCTTCAATTTCTCTTACAACATGTGGTATGTAATAATATCCCCTATTGGCCATAAT
>DAOVJU010000154.1 GCA_030632095.1 Chlorobiota bacterium | reverse complement strand
TCAAACCTGTCAATGTTCTTTGTTGGAGCAATGGCAATGTGAATGTATACTTCCCGGGCCTTGTGTTTTTTTATCGTTTCTCTTATTTCAACCTTACAATGTTTTGGATGATCATCAACAATTTTTGTTCGATAAAAGAATCCTTTTCCGTCAGTAAGATATAGTTGATCTTCAAGCTTCAAACGAAGAACTCTAATTATATGTTTTGAATCTTCTTCAGAGAGTTGATAGTATTTTCCCAGCCTGCCGGCAGTTGTGGCTTTTATATTTTCTACGTAAAACAGGTTCATTTTTGTTAATTTGAAAGACAAAAGTATAAAAAAACCTATAATTAGTTTTGAGGATTTAAAATTATACTTTTGCACTAATCATTTAAGAAACTATTAAATCAAATTTCAATGAATAAATATTTTATAGTTTGGATTATATTTTCATTATCAATTTTACTAAGCTATTCATGTAAAAAGGACGATGATAATCCTTCAGATCAGAATAATTTTGAAGCATTTTTCTGGGTTTTTCACTATGATGATGCATCATTTATTACAAATGAAGATAATTCCTCAGCAACAATTTTTAATGGTGCAACAATTACAGGTGATCCCATTCCAGAATTAATTAGTTTTTCATTTGGTGATATAATCTATGAAGGAGTTGATTTTGTTGGGCATAATGAAGGTCTTATTAATGTAGCACATCCAATTGCATATGTCACATCTAATTATGATCTTTTAAAAATAGAAATTAATACTTCAGTAGGTACAATAAAAGGTACAGAAGAACTTCCTGGAACGGTAGAAAATTTCTCAATTAACTACACAGATACATTACCAAAAGGTGAATCATTAATTTTATCTTGGGAAGGAGAGGGATCGGATTTTTATGAAATAATTGTAATATGTGCTGTTGATAGTGGAAATGGTTTTTATACTGGTGAATCTATTAGGGTTCATACTAAAGAACATAGCTATGAATTTGAATATTCTGTATTTGAGGATTCAAAGTTTTTAGATACATTTATTGTCTTACCTTATAATGGTCCTTTACCAAATCAAAGTATCGAAAGTAATATGTCGGGAGATGGAATTGGTTATTTATATTATGGAAGGGTTGGATATGGACTTGCTACAAGAATAATTGTAGGAAAGGAATAGAAATACTCTTATTTTTTTTCTTCTAAAAGTTTTTGTAACTGATACATTTCATCCCGGTATTTTGAGGCTTCAAGAAAATCGAGTTTTTCAGCAGCTTTTTCCATGGCTTTTTTAGTATTCTCAATGGCCTTTTCAAGACCTTCTTTACTCATGTATTTAACAACCGGGTCAGCAGCAATATCAGTCTTTTTAATACCACTGTATGCATAAACAGGGGTTTTATGTTTATATTCTTCACCCATGGTTGATTTTCTGCTTTTAATAATTTGTCGCGGGGTAATATTATGTTTTTCATTGTACCCGATTTGTTTCAACCTTCTTCGTTCAGTTTCTTTTATTGTCATATCCATAGAATGAGTTACTTTATCTGCATACATAATGACCTTACCATTAATATTTCTGGCTGCCCTTCCGGCAGTTTGTGTCAATGACCGTTCTGATCTTAAAAAACCTTCTTTATCTGCATCTAAAATAGCTACCAGTGAAACTTCTGGTAAATCAAGTCCTTCCCTTAACAAGTTAACTCCAATTAATGCATCAAAAATACCTTCTCTTAATTCATCCATAATTTCAACGCGTTCCAGAGTATTTATATCAGAATGAATATATCTGCAACGGATGTCTATTTTGGTAAGGTATTTTGTTAATTCCTCAGCCATGCGTTTTGTTAAGGTGGTTACAAGTATTCTTTCTTTTTTTTGCGCCCTCTCATTTATTTCAGCTATTAAATCATCAACCTGGTTTAACGAAGGCCTGACTTCAATAACCGGATCCAGTACACCGGTTGGTCTGATTACTTGTTCTGCAATTACTCCTTCAGATTTCTCCAATTCATAATCGGCAGGCGTGGCACTTATATATATTGTTTTACCGGTTACACCTTCAAATTCATCAAATTTCAAAGGCCTGTTATCTAATGCAGCAGGTAAACGAAAACCATATTCAATCAGATTCGTTTTTCTCGACCTGTCGCCACCATACATAGCTCTTACCTGGGGAAGAGTAACATGGCTTTCATCAATTATTGTTAAAAAATCATCAGGAAAATAATCCAATAAGCAAAATGGCCTGGTCCCGGGTTTTCTGCCATCAAAATATCGTGAATAATTTTCAATGCCGGAACAATGCCCAAGTTCTTTGATCATTTCCAGGTCGTATGTAACCCTGTCATTTAAACGTTTAGCTTCCAGATTTTTACCAATTTCATTATAATAGGCAACTTGTTTAACCAGGTCATCCTGAATTTGAGTAATGGCTTGTTTAATCCTGGCTTTTGTGGTTATAAATATATTAGCAGGGTAAATTATAACAGAATCAAGCTCTTCGTGTGTCCTTCCATTAATTGGATTAAAAGAGTGAAGTTCTTCTATTTCATTGCCCCAAAAAATTATTCTATAGGCAATATCACCATATGCAAGAAAGACATCAACAGTATCTCCTTTCACCCTGAAATTTCCACGCTGCAGGTCAATTTCATTTCTAAAATATAAACTATCTACCAGCATATGCAAAAACTTATTTCTACTAATTAACTGGCCTTTTTTCAGGAGAATTACATTACTATGAAAATCTTCAGGATTTCCAATTCCATATATACACGAAACAGATGAAACTACAATAACATCTCTTCTCCCTGAGAGGAGAGAAGATGTAGTTTTTAACCTTAACTTTTCAATTTCATCGTTAATGGAAAGATCTTTTTCAATATAGGTATCAGTTACAGGTAAATATGCTTCAGGCTGATAATAATCGTAATATGAAACAAAATATTCAACGGCATTATTTGGGAAAAAAGTCTTAAATTCTCCGTATAGTTGTGCTGCAAGCGTTTTATTATGACTTAATACAAGTGTTGGCAGTTTTACTTGTTCAATTACATTAGCTATGGTAAAAGTTTTTCCCGATCCGGTAACCCCTAATAATGTTTGATATTCAGTACCGTCTGATATTCCATTAACCAAATGTTCAATTGCTTCCGGTTGGTCACCTGTAGGTTTATAATCAGAAATTAATTGAAAATCCACGTTTTAATTATCCTTTATTAATTGAAAATAAACGGGCAAATGATCGCTATAACCTCCATAATAATTTTTTCCTCCGAAAGTTCGTTTTGGAATTTTGGAATCCGCTTTGGTATTATAATGAACAATCCAGTCGGGGTTAAAAATCTTACCGGAGTTACAAGTAGTATAATATCCATTATTTTTCTTCAACAAACTTTGCGATATTATTATATTGTCAAGCAAATCCCATTTGCCATTGTAACTATATGTTCCCTTTGATTCAGTATTACATTGATCATACATTAAATTATATAATTCGAAATTCTTAGCATTTATACGTTTATTATTTGCTTGTAAGAAATAAGTTAAACTATAATTTGTAGGTTCGTCGTTAAAATCACCAATAACAATTATTTTAGCATCGTTATTTACTTTTTGGATAGAGTCTATTTTACTTCTCAAAAGTTTTGCTGTATGAACGCGTTTTCGTTCCGAATATACGCTTCCACCGCGGCGTGAACTCCAATGGTTTACAAAAATATGCAAGGTATCAATGTTTGATGCAATACCTGAAACGTATAATATATCCCTTGTCTTGGTTTCAGGTTCAAAAACATAATTTATTTGATAAAATTTTGTAACCAGGGGATTGAATTCATCTTTTCTGTATACAAGAGCAACATCAATTCCCCTGCTATCAGGACCTTCCTGATGAATTATTTCATAATTCTTATCTGAACCTAGTTTTAATAACAAATCTTGAAGGACATTCCTGTTTTCAATTTCACATAATCCGATAATTTCCGGTAATTCATTTTGATTAATGGCTTTAATAACTTTTGAAAGACTATCCAGCTTGTTATTGTATCTTTTTGTGTTCCACTTTTTTATATCGGTGGGTGTGAATTCATCATCTTTTTTATCAGGAGTATTTATAGTATCAAATAGATTTTCTACATTATATGAAAGTATCGTAAAAATGTTTTCATTTGTTTGTGACTTCAAATCAGAACAGAATATATATGTAAAGGTCAACGTAATAAAAAAGGAATAGAATTTGTGCATAATGGTAAAATTATTAGGACAGGAAAATAAAGTTTAGGTTAAAAACGTAAGTTTATTCTAAGCTTTTTATGCATTCTTCAACACTTGAGTAAATGTCAAATATACTATCAAGTTTGGTCACTTCAATTAACTCCATAACCCCTGATGAGATATTACATATTTTAAATATACAATCTTTTTCTTTGGCCAGGTTAAGCGTTGAAATTAATGCTGCAAAACCAGTTGAATCAATGAAAACAATTCCATCAAGATTAAAAATTATTTTTGTTGCATTCTGGTTAATTAATTCATGAAGTTCTTCCTTTACTTTGTCTGCAATAAAAAAAGTAAATTTTCTTTCATTTTTTATATGAATTATTGCAATATCATTTTGATAGTTAATAGTAAGCATAATAGTATTTTTATTCTTGTTTTAACTTATTTTTTATTATTTCCAATTCTATTAGAGCTGATTCACAAACAGTTTGTAACTTTTGAATGACTGCAGGGAATCCATCTGTATCTTTTTCTTCTTTAGCTGAAATTTCTAAATTTTTCACATCCTCTTCAATTTCAGTTATTCCCATCATAGAGATGGATGATTTAGAGCGATGTGCAATTGCTCCAAGCATTTGCCAGTCATTTTCTTTAACGCATTTATACATTTCATTTATAAACTCAGGTACTTGCGTCTTAAAAATATCTATCATTCCTATAATCAATTCATTGTTTCCTTCTGAAATATTTTCAAGATACGAAAGATTTACATGTTTAAACGATTCTGCCATTTTTATTGGATTTGTAATTAAAGTATTAATTTTTTCAAATAAGTCTGCTACTTCAAATGGTTTTGAAATATATTCATTCATTCCAATTGCGAGACACTTATCCCGTTCACCTTTAATAGCCGCTGCTGTTAAAGCAATTATTGGAATGTTACGAAGAGGTTCATCAAAATTTTCCCGGATATATTTAGTTGTTTCGTACCCGTCCATTAATGGCATATGTAAATCCATTAAAATGAAGTCAAATTTTAATTTGTTCAATTTTGTTAATGCTTCTTTCCCATTATTTGCAATGTCAATACTAATGCCATTTTTCTTGAAAAGCGTTTTAACAAACAATTGGTTTATTTCATTGTCTTCAACGAGTAAAACTTTAAAATTTTCAGGCAAACTTTGTTTAATAACAAGCTTGTCATTTTTGATTTGACCGGTTAATTTTGATTTTTTGATTTTACTTTTGTCAGTTTTTCTAATTGCTTTTTTATAAGGTATCCTGAATGCAAACTTACTACCTTTCTCTATTTCACTTTCTACCCATATTGAACCTTCCTGTAAGTTAATTAATTGTTTTGAAATTGTTAAGCCCAATCCGGTACCTCCGTATTCTCTGGTTGTTTTGCTTGACGCCTGGCTGAAACTGGTAAATATTGAATCCAATTTATTCCGGGGAATTCCAATGCCTGTATCTTCAACTGTGAATTGTATTGTAATAGTTTTTTTATCTTCTTTTATAGATTTTGCTTTAACTAAAATTCCCCCTTTCTCAGTGAATTTTATTGCATTACCTATTAAATTAACTATAATCTGGTTTAAACGGATCCGGTCTCCAATAATCATTTTTGGTAATTCCCTGGCATAATTTAATTTTAAGTAAAGATTCTTCTCATCTGTTTTTAGATTAAATGTTTTTAATATTTGATTGAGTAATTTCTTTAAATCAAATTCTGATTCTTCAAATTCAATTTTTCCAGCTTCAATTTTTGAAAAATCAAGTATATCGTTAATAATTGTAAGCAAGCTATCAGCTGATTGTTTAATGTTCTTTAAGTATTGTAGTTGCTCATCATCAAGTTCAGTACTTAAAAGTATATTCGACATTCCCAGGATACCATTCATAGGTGTACGGATTTCATGGCTCATATTAGCAAGAAATTCTTCTTTTATTTTAACTGATATTTCTGCTTGTTCTTTCGCTTTTCTTAGAGCAGCATTTGTATTTTCAATCTGTGTAAGCATCTCGTTAAAACCGTTTATCATAACCCCGATTTCATCATTACTTCTTTTTTTAATACGTACTGAAAAATCTTTATCAACAGATATTTTGCGCATTATTTGTTCCAGATGTAAAATTGGATTAGATATTAATCTTTGCATATATATGGATAATACCAGGGCAATTATTAGGGCAAATGAAAGGATTATTGTAATGATTTTTATAAATCTTGAAATTCTTTCATAATATTCATCTAAACCTGACTCAAGATAAATAGATCCTATTTTTTCGTTATCAAGTATAATGGATTTATAAACAATGATTGAACTTTTTGAAAAAAAAGATGTATCTGATTTAAAAATTAAAACTTCTGACTGATTTAATGTGTCAGCAAATGAAGTATAAATAGCCATTGTATCATTTTCATTCGTGAAAATAGCAGCTTTCTTTATATTCTCATTAAATACGAGAGCATTTAATGATTCATTTGCCACTCTTTTATCATCAAAAATAATTGAGGCTGTATTAAAGTTCCCTATTATTTGCGCTAATATGCTTAGATCTTTCAGGCTCTCGATTTTAAATTGATTTTTATCAAAAGCAAAGAATATTAAACCAGAAACAGTTAATGAAATTGTACTAACAATAAGTACTATTCCAACAATTTTTATACGTATGGAGATATCCTTAAAACTTAACTTCATCAACTGTGATTATCTTAGCTAAATTAAGAAGTTTTGAACTTATTTTTATGTTCGCTTGAAGAGCGGCATCATTGTTAATTTCAAACCGGAAACGATAACCTTTTTCTGTAAAATTTATCATACCACCTTTCTCGCAAAAATCATCTATATTGTCACCTATGGTTAATATTGGTTTGTTATAAGTATAACTTAACAATTGAATCATTTCATATTTTTCTATCCCTGATACAAACAACATGTCACAATCAACATGTTTAAGATCATAAAAATATTTAACCGTATAACTCTTGTTATTTATTTTTACTTTTTTAAAAGATGGATTGTTAAATATCTCACCAAAAGGATTTGTTCCATAAATTCCAAATATGAATACCGTATCGCTTTTTTTAGTGGATTCTGGCCATTGAACAAATTTTCCAAAATTGATTATAAAAACAGCTTTTACTTCATATTCAGTATATTTTTGTGAAAAAGTATCATTTATACTTAAAATAATAACAAATGCACATGAAATGAGCTTTATAAAATTTATATGTAAGGTTTTAAATTTCAAGCTTAATAATCAATTAATTAATTCAAATACTTGTATTTCAACCCTTCTATTAAATTTCTTGTCTAATTCTGATTTTTCATTTTTTGATTTTGATTCTCCAACTCCTCTCAAAATTGCCTTTTTTGTTGATACACCCTGATCAATTAAATATTCTAAAACTGATGTCACACGCTGATTAGAAAGGACCAAATTTGTATCATCTTCACCTCTTGAATCAGTATAGCCCAATAATAAAACACCAATTTTGTTGTTATTCACTATTAATTCTGCAATTTGATTAAGTTCTCTGTGATATT
>DAOVJU010000538.1 GCA_030632095.1 Chlorobiota bacterium | reverse complement strand
ATCCAATATTTATCTAATTCTTTTGGTTCACTTATATCAAGAAGTTTGGTATAATCAATTAAGATATTGTTTTTTTTGTCCATTAAATTAAGCCCGCCCTTGCGTGTACCTATCCATAAATTACCATTATTGTCTTCATAAATACAAGTAATCCAATTCTTCATTTCCTGATATTCCTCATTGTTATGTGTAAAGAGGTATTGCTTGAAATCATTTGCTTTTTGATCATATTTAAATAATCCATTATTTTTGGTCCCTATCCATATATTACCATCATTACTTTTGAAAAGTGCTGTAATTATTTCAACATTCAAGCTGCTGCTATCTTTACGGTTATTATAATTATAAAATACCCCTGTATTAATATTGAGAGTATTTAACCCTCCGTTATCAGTGCCAATCCAAAGTACCATCTCATTATCTTCAACTATGCACCTCACGGAATTATCCGAAAGCGAATTATCATTATTTTCAATATTTAAATATCTTATAAACCGGTTGAATTTGGGATCATATTTATTCAGGCCAAAACCAGTTGCAAACCATAACTTGCCATCATGATCTTCAAGAATATCATAAATCTTATTGTCAGATACTGTATTGGTATCATCCGGGTTGTATTTGAACTTCCTGAAAGTATAACCATCAAATTTATTGATACCATCCTCGGTACCTATCCAAATTATGCCTTGTTTATCTTGAATTATTTTTCTAACAGTACCATTCGAAATACCATTTTCTTCTTCGGGGGTATAATGAACAAACTTCAAATTCTGGCCATACAGAATATTAACAATAAATAATAAAATTACATATATGATTACCTGCTTAAATTTCATTTATAGCCAAATTTGAAGGCTTGTATGCAATTTAGTAATTATTTTTAGCTTAGCTAATAGAATTAGTTTTAATAAATATTAAGTTCTAATTACTCCAAGTTTATAATCAGCACTTATTGGGTTATGATTAGCGGCTTCAATTCCAATGGAAACTATTTTACGTGTTTCAAGCGGGTCAATTATTTCATCAACCCATAACCTTGCTGCTGCATAATATGGCGATAATTGATCATTATATTTTTGTGTAATTGTATCAAGCTGTTTTTTTTCTTCTTCTTTGCTCAAAGATTTTCCTTTTGCTTTCATTGCAAAAACTCGAATTTGCAATAATGTTTTAGCAGCTTGTTCTCCTCCCATAACAGCTATCTTGGCAGTAGGCCAGGCAACAATAAGTCGCGGATCGTATGCTTTTCCACACATGGCATAATTTCCTGCACCATAAGAATTTCCAATAATAATTGTAAACTTAGGTACCACCGAATTAGCCATAGCGTTCACCATTTTTGCCCCATCCTTAATTATTCCACCATGTTCTGATCTTGATCCTACCATAAATCCGGTTACATCCTGAATAAAAACCAGTGGTATTTTCTTTTGGTTGCAATTCATAATGAAATGTGTAGCTTTATCTGCTGAATCAGAATAAATTACACCACCAAACTGCATTTCTCCAGCTTTGCTTTTAACAATTTTGCGCTGATTTGCAACAATACCTACCGACCAACCATCAATCCTGCCATAGCCACATACAATGGTTTTGCCATATCCTGCTTTATATTCCCTAAATTCAGAATTATCTAACAAACGATAAATTATTTCATGTATATCAAATGGTTTTTCACGGTATTCAGGGATAATACCATAAATTTCTTTTTCAGAAAATTTTGGAGGTTTAGCATTAATTCTATTAAACCCGGCCTTTGTATAATCTCCAAGTTTATCAATTAAATCTTTAATGGTATCCAATGCTTCTTTATCGTTTTCAACTTTATAGTCGGTAACACCGGAAATTTCACAATGAGTTGTTGCACCACCCAGTGTTTCATTGTCACTATCTTCACCAATAGCAGATTTTACAAGATATGGGCCTGCAAGAAAAATCGTTCCGGTTTTATTTACAATAATTGCTTCATCAGACATAATTGGCAAATAGGCCCCACCGGCAACACAACTTCCCATTACAGCAGCTATTTGTGTTATGCCCATTGCAGATAAAACAGCGTTGTTTCTAAAAATCCTTCCAAAGTGTTCTTTATCAGGAAATATTTCATCCTGTATTGGGAGAAATACACCGGCACTATCAACAAGATAAATAATAGGAAGATGATTTTCCATAGCAATTTCCTGTGCCCTTAAATTCTTCTTAGCAGAAATTGGGAACCATGCACCTGCTTTCACAGTGGCATCATTGGCAACAATAATACATAGCTTTCCGCTAACGTAACCAAGCACAATAACAACTCCGGCAGCCGGACAGCCACCATATTCATTATACATTTCATCGCCTGCAAAAGAACCAATTTCTAAAACCTTACTATTTTCATCAATTAAATAGCTTATACGTTCCCTGGCAGTCATTTTACCTTTTGAATGCAACTTTTCAACTTTTTTCTCCCCGCCTCCTTTATGTATTTTTTTTAGGCGCTTTTTTAAATCAGACAAAAGTAAGCGCATTGAGTCATCGTTTTTATTGAAATTTATATCCATAATTTTATAATTATCATTATATATCAAATATAGGGAAAATTTATAGTTTAAAATTGATGAGTGAATGAGTTGATTTGTTGATTTGTTGATTTGTTGATTTGTTGATTTGTTGATTTGTTGATTTGTTGATTTGTTGATTTGTTGATTTGTTGATTTGTTGATTTGTTGATTTGTTGATTTGTTGATTTGTTGATTT
>DAOVJU010000175.1 GCA_030632095.1 Chlorobiota bacterium | reverse complement strand
TAAAAAAGAGATATTTTTATTCCACTGAAAAGTAATTGAAGTATCAGAAAAGTAATAATTATTCTTGGGAAATACAGTTTTTATCGTTTGAGTAAGACAAAACTGGCTCGTAATAATTAAAAATATTAATAATAATAAAGCCTTTTTCATCTTACAATTTTTTAACACTTTGATATTAAGGTTAATAGTAATACTGATTTATGAAGTTAGAATATTTAATAAAATATCCAAAACAAACTACATCCTAATGTATAAGACATAAAGTTACTAAGGAGTAAGGTATTAATTTTAATATTTTGATTAGTATTTCATTTTAATAGACAAACAGCTTATTACAGTCTGTGTAAACATTAGCAATAAAACACTTTTTTAAGTATTTTTTGTATTTTTAATTCATAAATTTATTAATAAAAATATTGCTTTTATAAATGAATCTAGCACCAATTTGTATTTTTGTATATAATCGACCTAATCATACACGTCTAACTTTAGAGGCATTAAAACAAAATGATTTAGCTTCCGACTCTATTCTTTATATTTTTTCTGATGGTCCAAAAAACACTAAAGATCAGTTAAAAATTAAAGAAGTAAGAAATATTATTAGAAAAGAACAGTGGTGTAAAAATGTTAAAATTTTTGAATCACGAGAAAATTTAGGTTTAGCAAAGTCAATTATTGACGGTGTTACACAAATAATTAACAAACATGAAAGAATAATTGTCCTAGAAGACGATATAATTACTTCTTCCGGTTTTTTAACTTATATGAACAAAGCTTTAAACTTGTATGAATCAGAATCTAAAGTAATGCATATTTCCGGTTATATGTTTCCAACTAAAAAAAGAAATCCTGAAACTTTTTTCTTAAATCTAGCAACATGTTGGGGATGGGGTACATGGGCCAGAGCTTGGAAATACCTTGAAAGGAACCCTGAAAAACTACTTAGTAACTTCACTTCTACTTCGCAGATAAAACACTTTAATTTGGATGGAGCTTATAATTGGTATGATGTACTTCAAAAAAACTGCAGCGGAGAAATTAAAACATGGGCAATAAAATGGTATGCAAGTTTTTATTTGAAAAATGGTTTTGTGTTACATCCGGGAAGAAGCCTGTGTCGGAATATTGGATGTGATAATAGTGGCGTACATTGTAACACTGACAACGAATTACTAAATCAAACTATTGCAGACTTTATTCAGATAAATCAAATTGAATTAATTGAAAATCAGACCGTAAGAAAGCTTGTTAAAAGGTATTTTACAAAGAAGAATTTATCTAATCTTGGATACTTAAAGTATAAATTGTATAAAAAATAGTAAATGCCTAAAATTGAATGGTTACGTAAAGAATTTAACTATGGATATTCGAGTGGGAATATTTTATCTCGTTTTCCAAATAGAGTACGTCGTAAGGAAGAATATGCCATCGGAGGTTCGTATAGAAGAGTTTTCCTCAACGGATTAAGACCCTATCTCTCGTCAACTTCCAAAGTGTTAGAAATTGGACCAGGAAAAGGTAGTTGGACCCGTGCCATTTTAAAACATGTCCGGAATGGAGAAGTCTCTACTATAGATTTTCAAGATGCAACCATTTGGCTTAAACCAGAAAAATATAATTGCAGATTGAAATGTTTTGTGGTTAATGAATATGATTATTCCTGCCTTGAAGATAATTTTTATGATATTCACTGGTCTTTTGGAGTTCTCTGTCATAATAATCAAGATGCAATAAATAAAATATTATTAAATCTATATAAAAAAATTAAACCCGGAGGATATGCCATACATCAATATGCAGACTGGGAAAAGCTAGAAAAATATGGTTGGGGGAAAGGCACCATTCCTATTGAATTTAAAGAAAAACCTGATAATGAAATATGGTGGCCCAGAAACAATCAGAAAACTATGGTTAAAATTGCTAAAAAAACCGGGTGGAAGATAATAACTCCTGATATTGGAATTGTTAAAAGAGATTCAATCATTGTACTGAAAAAAGAACAATATACAAATGAAAAAAATATTAAGTAAATTTCTTTATCTAATTAATAAGTATTTTACTTACCGGAAATATTTTTCATTGTATAAAACATTCAAGGAGTTTACAATGATTGATACAAACACCTATGTAGGTAATTTAAAATTGGCAAGTAAATACAAGAATGAAAATGGAGTTGTTGTTGAATGTGGTGTTTGGAAAGGTGGAATGATAGCCGGAATTGCAAAAATATTAGGGAACAACTTTAATTATTATCTTTTTGATAGTTTTGAAGGATTACCAAATGCTAAAGAAATAGATGGTAAAAATGCACTTCTTTGGCAGTCTGATATAGGCTCGGAATTTTATTTTGATAATTGTAAGATTTCAATGGAATTGTGTGATAAAGCAATGAAGAAGGCAGAAATAATTAATTATCAAATAAAAAAAGGTTGGTTTTCGGATAGTTTACTTTCGTTCAATGAAGAAATTACAATTCTGAGGCTTGATGGAGATTGGTATGAATCAACCTATATTTGTTTAAAATATTTGTTTCCTAAAGTTATTAAAAATGGCATTATAATCATTGATGATTATTACATGTGGGATGGTTGTTCAAAGGCCGTACATGATTATTTGTCCGAAACAAAGAGCCCAAACCGTATCCGAATGACAAAAGAAGGGATTTGCTATATATTAAAAGAGTCATGAATATTTGCTGTCCGTATACAAAAAGTTATAATAATGTTCTTATAAAGACAATTTCTTCAAAAGAAATTATCAATCTATATAAGCAGAATTTTAACATTGATGTTTCTGATTACTTTATTAATATCCACAATGTTGAGCTTTATAAAAATAAAGATTCTGGATTTCAATTTTATCTGCCGCTTAATATAGCTGGTAAAAGCACATTATATGAAAGCTTGCAAAAGTATTTCTGGTATTATACCGACTGGAAATGGGAACATCAAATTGCCGACAATCATATTAAAAAGAACAGTAATATATTAGAAATTGGTTGTGGTAATGGAGCATTCTTAAAGGCGCTTCATAAAAAAGGTTGCAGTGTTACAGGCTTAGAAATGAATAAAGCTTCGGAAAGCAGTGAAATAAAAATTTTAAATTCGAGCATCGAAGAGCATTCTCAGTTTAATGAAGAAACCTATGATGTCGTTTGCTTTTTTCAAGTATTGGAACATATACCTGATGTACATTCTTTTCTTCAATCTGCAATTAACTGCTTAAACGAAAATGGTGTCCTTATTGTTAGTGTCCCAAACAATGATTCTTTTCTTAGTAAAGATGATAATGATGTACTTAATAAACCACCACACCATATGGGGCGCTGGGACATAAACTCACTAAAAAGCTTAGAAAATATTTTCAGAAACGTAAAATATCAAAATTCAATATCAGAACCTTTGCAACAACAGCATTTTGATTGGTATCTTTCTTTATTATTGTCAAAATATTTTAACAATATTCCATTAATTATTAGAGCAATATACAAGCTTAAATTGAATTATTTTTTTAGACTTATTATCCATATTTTTCGAAAAGCTATCGCTGGACATACTATGCTTGCCATATATAAAAAAAATGAAAATAATTCACATTAATACTTATAGTAAAGGTGGTGCGGCTAATGCAGCTATTCGTCTTCATGAAAAATTACTCAAGCAAAATTGCAATTCAACAATTTTATCTTTCTCAAATGCACATAATACTATAAACGCATACTCTGTTATTACTAGAAAACACAGTTATAACATAATTTACAGAATAAAAACCAGAAATGATTTTCAAAAAAAGAAAAAAATATTAAAAAATAAATCATTTAACCCTGAACTATTTACTCTTCCTTATTCAGTAATTGAATTATCAAAAAATAAACATATTCAAAATGCAGACATTATTCATTTGCATTGGGTTGCAGACTTTATTAACTATCCTGATTTTTTCAAAAAGATCAACAAACCTATTGTTTGGACGTTACATGATATGAACCCATTCACAGGAGGATGTCATTATGCTTTCGATTGCAATAATTTCAGCAGCAATTGTGAAAATTGTCCACAGATAAAAGGTATTTCAAATCAAAAAGTTGCATATAATGTCCTTAAAGTTAAAAAGAAAGCCTATTCAAATAAAAAGATAAACTTCATTTGTCTTAATGAGTGGATGATGAATTGTTTAAAAAATTCGAGTATATTCTCTGACAACAAATGCACTCTTATTCCAAATGGCTTAAATCCAGAGGTTTATAAAATTTATTGCAAAGTAAACACTAGAAAGAAATTAGGTCTTCCGACAGATAAAAAACTTGTTTTATTTGTTGCAGATTCAATAAATAATTACCGAAAGGGTGTAAAATATATTATTGAAGCTTCAAAACAATTTAATGACACTAAATTCATAACTGTTGGAAAAGGTGATCTAAAAGAACCAAATTTTATTCACTTGGGAGAAATTAATAACGAAGAACTAATGGCACAAATTTATTCTGCTGCCGATGTATTTGTAATACCATCATTAGCAGACAACTTACCCAATACTATTTTAGAAAGCTTGTATTGCGGCACTCCTATTATTGGTTTTAATGTTGGAGGAATACCTGAAATGATTATACATGGCAAAAATGGTCTAATATGTAACGAAATATCTTCATTGGCATTAGCTAAATTAATTAAGGAAGCCTTGTCTGTTAAATTTGACCCAAAATTTATTTCAATAGATGCCAATCAAAGATTTAATTTGACTATACAAGCAAATAAATATATTGAATTATATAAATCATTGATATAATAATGTTTATAATTGTTTATATGTTTCTTATAATTATAAAAAATCCATTTTATCTAATTAGCAAAGTTTGGAGGAAAGATGTGTGGCATCTCAGGTATAATAAAGTTTAATGACAATATTGTAGAACAAAAAGATATTGAACTAGTTAATAATGCACTCTCACATAGAGGACCAGATCATGAAGGATATTGGTATAATTCAGATAAAACAATCGCTTTTGGGCATAGAAGATTATCAATAATTGATTTAAGTAAAGAAGCTGACCTGCCAATGTCATATAACGACAGGTACTGGATTACTTACAATGGGGAAATCTTCAATTATATTGAAATACGGGAAAAATTAAAGGCTAAAAGTTATTCATTTAGTACAAATTCTGATACCGAAGTAATTTTAGCAGCTTATGATTACTGGCAGCAAGATATGCTTAACCGATTTAATGGAATGTGGGCATTTGCAATTTATGACGAGAAAAAGAATGAAGTAATATTATCAAGGGATAGATATGGGATTAAACCTTTATATTACTATTATACTGAAAATATTCTGGTTTTTGCCTCAGAAGTACAGGCAATTCATAAATTGTTAGGTAATCATCACCCACTTGAACAAAAAGTATTAGAAAATATTGCAATGGGACAATTCTCTAGTTTTGGGACAGAATATACTTATTTAAAAAATGTAAAATCTATCCCAGGAGGAAATCTTCTAACCATTAAAGAAAATAAACCGATTAAAAAACAATGGTATTTTCTGAAGAAAATTTCAGTCCCCAAAAAGTTTGAAGAACAAGTAATTTTATTTAAAAATTTAATAATAGATGCAGTTAATTTGAGATTAAGAAGTGACGTTCAAATTGGTACTTGTCTTTCAGGTGGTATAGACAGTGGTTCTATAACCTCAGTAATCAATAAGATTGAAAAAGAACAGAATAGAAGTGTAAAGAACTTTTCGCATCAAAGTTTTTGTTCTTCTTTCCCAAATACTCCTTTTGACGAAAGTGAGGATGCAAAAAAACTGGCTAAACAAAAAGGTGTATTACTAGATATTGTAGAAACAGAATGTCCGGGTATTGATGAATTAGAAATAGCAATGAAAAAGTGTGATGGACCAATGCATGCATTAGCATTTTATCCAATATGGAAGCTATATAAGCATATACGAGATCAAAAAATCCTAGTAACTCTTGATGGTCAAGGCCCTGATGAAATGCTGGGAGGATATAAACCTATTAATGATGCCTTAGAAGCTGCTTGGCAAAAAGCGGACCCATTCAGGTTCATTGATGTTTATAAAACTTATGCTGCACAAGGAGAATCAAGTCAAACCAGTTCTAAAGAAATTGTATTTAATGCTTTAAAATTTTTCATTCGTCAAAAATTGCTGTTTTTACCTAAAAAATTATTGTCTTTTATAGGATTGTACAGTTTTAGCGATCCGGATGAATATTTAAAAAGTAATTTTATTTATAAAAGCTCAAAGAAACTTAATGCTTTAGATAAAAGCCTGTTCAACCAATTTTTTAACTCACCTTTACCAGCCATATTACAGCAATATGATAGATGTTCCATGACTAATAGTGTGGAATGTAGAATGCCTTTTATGGATTATCGAATTGTTGAATTTGTATTTAGTTTACCAACAAAGTCAAAAGTAGGAAAGGGATATACAAAACGAGTTCTACGAGAAGCCATGAAAGATATCTTACCGGATGAAATCCGATTGAACAAAAGAAAAATTGGATTTAATGCTCCAATTATTGATTGGTTTAAAGGTCCTCTCAAAGACTGGATGTTAGAGCAAATGAATCAAAAAGAATTTTTGGAAAATCCATATTTTGATGGTATTCAATTAAATAAAGATTTTATAAAATTTCTTGATAATCCAAAACCACAATGGAATGATGCATGGAAGTTTTGGGGACCGATTCATATAGCTTGGTGGATGAAAAAAAAAGTTATTCATTAATAATCCTTATTTAAGCAATAAGCAACAAATATTGTCATTCATGTAAAAACAGCCAATCATTCTCTCTTTTATGGTTAAAATCAATAATTTTGTAATTAATAAAAATAATTATTTTGGAAAGCACGGATCTGAAACACATTATTGAAAAGGGAAAAAACGAATTTGTTGAATTTAAAAAATACCAAAAGTGTCAAAAACTAAAACCTCTGTGCAATTACGTGTTCTCTATAAACTCCGTGGTAAACAAAAACAAAAAAACCTCTGAGGTTTTCTGTATCCTCT
>DAOVJU010000048.1 GCA_030632095.1 Chlorobiota bacterium | reverse complement strand
TTATTCAAAACATATTCAAAATGCTATATTACGAACGAATGAAGATGTAAAAAGGATAGTTCCGTGTTCATTGATGTTTTACAAGCCAAAGGAGATAATTGGAGGTGATTTTTATTGGTTTTCAAAGCAAGGAGACAAAATTATTATTGCAGTTGCTGACTGTACAGGACATGGTGTCCCGGGAGCCCTGATGAGCATGATTGGCATAACATTTTTAAATGAAATAATTATCAATAAACAGATAACAGATCCGGCTGAAATTCTTAACCGGCTTAGGATAAGGGTAATAAAAGCACTACATCAGTCAGAAGATGATGAAGGCAGTAAAGATGGAATGGATATAGCATTATGTGTAATAAATCCTAAATTAAGAATATTAGAGTATGCAGGTGCAAATAACCCCTTATATATTATCAGGAATAATGAATTAACTGAACTTTCACCGGATAAAATGCCTGTAAGTATACATAGAATGGAAGGGAGACAGTTCAGTAAAAAGGAAATAAAAATACAACCGGGAAATTTAATATATCTTTCCAGTGATGGATTTGCTGATCAGTTTGGAGGTATACACGATAAAAAATTCCAGAAAAGTAATTTTAAGCAATTATTGTTAAATATATCAGTTTCACCTATAAAAGAACAATTAAAGAAAATCAGTCAAAGTTTTGATAATTGGTGTGGAAGCCAGGAACAGGTTGATGATGTAACTGTAATGGGTATTAAAGTTGAGTGAATAATTATTATGATGTACCTATACTTTTAATTTAAGCAATTATGCCTGCCTGGTAGCGAAGAATGTGCGTATCGGGGTTTCATTGTTCAATTGTACTTTAGATTTATGCCATGAACGCTTACGAAATATCTTATTTTGCATGAAAAGATCACCTTCAGTTTTAATACTTTGGATATCAGTTATTTTACTTGCATTAATTTGGGGTTCTACCTGGTTAGCCATAAAATATGGTTTGCAGGATGCCCCACCAATGTATTCTGCATCTTTGCGTTTTATTTTAGCCTCATGTGTACTTTATGTCCTTATGAAATTTAAAGGACAATCTTTGCCAAAAGAATTTATGTTTTGGAAAAGATCCATATTTCTGGCAATTTTTATGTTAATTATACCTTATGCCCTGGTATATTGGGGTGAAGTCCATATTTCATCTGGATTAGCTTCGGTGTTATTTTCTACTCAATCGCTTTTTGTTATTCCTTTTGCTCATTTTTTTTAGTAAATGAAAAGGCAAATACAAGAAAATGGATAGGTATTGCATTCGGATTAATTGGATTGGTATTAATGTTTTATGACAGATTTTATTGGTTGACACATTGGGGTATTTTAGGCATGGTTGGAGTTTTAATTGCAGCAATGAGTGGAGCTTTTGCCCTTGTATGGCTCAGGCGTAAAGAAGAAACAATTGAACCATTAAAAGAAGTTACTGCACAAATTTTTATTACTGCATTTGCATTTACTTTAATGACTGTGTTTTTTGAACCTTTTCCTGAATCTTTAATGTCATTAAAACTGGGAGTTAGTGTGGCTTATTTAGCAATAATTGGTACTGCAATTGCTTTTGTAATATATTATTGGCTGGCTAAATATACAACAGCGCTAATGATCTCGTTTTCAATTTTTATCGCTCCAATATTTGCTGTTTTCCTGGGATGGGTTTTTCTTAAAGAATCCTATGGATTAAACGGCTTAATTGGTACAACTTTGGTTTTAGGTAGCATACTGATTGTTCTTAAAAGATAAAATAAATTTATAATTTTATAGTTAATTCGGAATTTCGTTTATGTATATAAAAATAGCCCTGTTAATATCTGTACTTCTGCAGTTTGTTGCAGCAGCAATAGCAATTAGCCTGATTAAGCGGACAAAATATAATATATCATGGGTATTATTATCAATTGGATTCCTGTTAATGGCAATAAGGCGCTTGTATGAGTTCTTACTGGTTATTGATTCCGGGAAATACATAGAAAAAAGCCTTACAAGCAGTTGGATAGCCGTGTTTATTTCTCTCCTGGTTTTATTCGGTGTAATATTTATTAAACGAATTTTCAATTTTCAAAAACGAATTGATGAATTAAGGGAAAGAAATGAATCCAGGATTTTTTCTGCAATAATCAGGACAGAAGAAAAAGAAAGGCAAAAATTTGCAAAAGAACTACACGATGGATTAGGCCCCCTGCTTTCATCAATTAAAATGGCGGTCTCTGCACTTATTAGAAACAAAAATAAAGTAAATAAGAAAATTGTTGAGAATACGGATAACCTTATTGATGAAGCCATCATTTCTATAAAAGAAATTTCCAATAACCTCAGCCCGCATGTTTTAAATAATTTTGGACTGTTAAAAGCAATTAAATTTTTTGTTGACAGGCTTAGTTTAGCAGGTAAGCTAAATATTATAGTAAGTTCTAATCTGGAAAATACACGCTTTGATTATAATACTGAAGTGGTTTTGTACAGAATAATTTGCGAGTTAATAACTAATACATTGAAACATGCTTCTGCAAAAAAAATAAATATTGATTTATTTCACGAAAACAAACAACTTGTTCTTGATTACCATGATGATGGTATTGGATTCAATGTAAGTTCATTGCCCAATTTTTCCGGCATGGGATATTCTAATATTCAAACAAGGGTTAAATCATTAAATGGCACACTTAATATTTTAAGCGGGCCTAAAGAAGGCGTAAATATCAGGATTACTATTAAAAATGGATCATCAGGGAAATGCGTAGGTGAGTAATTTGGAATCCACCAGTAGTCGGATAAGTTAATGGAATGGTGGAACAATGGAATAATGGAATGGTGGAATGATGGGAAGAAATAAAAAAGTAAACTAACGGAAATATGGAACGAAAAAACATAAATTATAAAACTGAAAATGAGTTAATACAATTAATTAAATCAATACAAAGGAAAAAGAAGGAAGGAGTTTGGGATGAAACTCTCAAATAACATTGTAAGGACAAAAATATTTAGTGCGGTTTTGGTAACACAGCATTAATCCATTAAACCATTATTCCAATATTCCATTCTTCCATAAAATTATTCATTTTCAGGATGAACCTTAACAATGATTAAAAATGAAACCACTTTCTATTTTCCTGGTTGATGATCATAAATTGTTCAGGGAAGGGCTAAAATTACTGTTGACCAATTTACCGGTAATTAAAACTATTAACGAAGCTTGCGATGGTAAAGAGTTTTTGGAAAAATTAGATGAAATTATACCTGATATTGTATTAATTGATATTGATATGCCAATAATTGATGGTATTGAGGCAACTAAAGCTGCAATAGAAAAATATCCTGATTTGAAAATCATTGCCCTTTCAATGTATGATGAGTTTGATTATTACACTAAAATGATAAATGCAGGAGCGAAAGGTTTTTTACTTAAAAATTCAGATATTAATGAAGTAGAAAATGCAATAATTAGTGTTTCTGAGGGAAAGAGCTATTTTTCTCAGGAAATAATGCATAGCCTCCTTAAAAATATTTCAAAAAAGAAAGATGCACATAAAACATCTGAGCTTACCGAAAGAGAAAAAGAAATCCTGTTTCATATATGCAAAGGCTTATCAAACCAGGAAATAGCCAATGAATTATGTTTAAGTAAAAGAACCGTTGACAAACACCGCGAAAACCTGCTCTCAAAAACCAATTCAAAAAATACTGCAAGCCTTGTTATTTATGCTATTAAGAATAGTGTAATTGATATATAGCAATTTGTAAATATTCAGCATTTATCCTACTCTGGCGCAAGTCTTGTGTGTCGGACATAGCAGGGCTGACTTGTGCCGTTTCTTAATATTTAAACCAATCCTATTTGGTTCTTGCCTGCCTTCGCAAACTAAAGTTTGCTATAGCAAACGAAGGCTTGTCAAGCTTAGGTATTTACCGTCAGGAACTAAGCTTTTAAACGTAGTATTAAATATACGTTTTTAAGCTGTTTCATCATTTACTTCTACTTTATAGTTTTGTTACGGTTATTAATAACACTTATAAATGATGAAAAACCATAGTTTAAAATTTTATTTCATTTTAGCAATTCTTCAGCTTACAACATTGGCGGGTTGCGATAATTCTCGTGTAAAAAACAGTTCAAACAATAATTCTAATGAACTTAAGGGAAACATAAGTATTTCAGGGGCTTTTGCCCTGTACCCGATGACAGTTCGCTGGGCTGAAGAATTTCAAAAACTTCACCCAAAGGTAAGGATAGACATTTCGGCAGGAGGAGCCGGAAAAGGAATGACAGATGCTCTTTCAGGCATGGTTGACCTGGGTATGTTTTCAAGGGAAGTGAGGGATGCGGAAGTAGAAAAAGGGGCATGGAAAATTGCTTTGACACGCGATGCAGTACTTCCGACAATAAACGCTAATAATCCCTTTATTAAAGAAATTAAAGCCAGAGGCGTAAACCAAAAAGGTTTTGAAAATATCTTTTTAAAAAATGAAGTAAGTTTTTGGGGAAGCTTGCTTGAAAATAAACAAATTTTGGGAAAGATAAATGTATATACCCGCTCTGATGCTTGTGGCGCTGCAGGAATGTGGGCAAAATACCTTGGAGGATACCAGGAAGACCTCAAAGGTGTTGGAGTGTTTGGCGATCCTGGAATGGCCGATGCAATAAGAAAAGATAAACTTGGCCTGGGATACAACAATGTTGTTTACATATATGATATTAATTCAAGGAAAAAATATAAAGGGCTGGAGGTTTTGCCAATTGATATTAATAACAATGGTGTTATTGATGAAGACGAAGATTTTTATGATACACTCGATGAAATAATGAGCGCGATAAAAGAAGGGAAGTATCCGTCCCCTCCTGCAAGAGACCTGTATTTTGTTTCAAAAGGAAAACCTCAAAACCCGGAAGTAATTGAATTTATAAAATGGATTCTAACCGAGGGGCAACAATTTGTTAATGAAGCAGGATATGTTCAGTTATCAGATAAGAAAATTAAAGAGGAATTGGATAAAATAAAATGAGGAATTTGGAATAATGGAATATTGGAAAATTGGAAAGAAAAAACATAATGTTGGGTTCAAACAATTACAAGTTTGCAATGATGCTTTCAAATAACCTTGTAACATAAAAATAGTTAGTATGGTGGTGGTAACACTGCATTAATCCATTATTCCACCATTCCATTTCTCTATAAAACTATTCACTTTATGGATGAACCTAAAATGATAGATTTTAATATAATAATTTGACTAGCTACTAGAATGTCAATTAAGCCAGGAAGAAATATCAGAAACAGGTTTCACAATATATGGATGTTAATTTGCATTTTACTTATTGTATTAATGCCGGTTATTTTGGCTTTTGGCTTATATTTTAAAGCCTCATTGCTGCTAAGCGACAATTCTGTATTTAGTTTATTGTTTTCGAAAGACTGGCAACCTTCCAAACAAAATTTCGGGTTTTATTCGTTCATTTTAAGTTCATTATGGATCACTATTTTATCTCTTGCAATCTGTGCACCGGTTTGTTTACTGTCAGCAATTTATCTTACTCAATATGCAAGAAGCAATGTTTTGAAATTGATGCATCCGGTAATTGATATTCTTGCCGGAATACCATCAGTAATATATGGTGTTTGGGGAATAATTGTAATTGTTCCATTAATTGCAAATCATATTGCACCCCTATTTGATGTTGAAACTTCAGGGTATACCATAATTGCCGGAGCTATTGTTCTGGCAATTATGATTATACCGTTTGTATTGAATATACTGATTGAAGTATTCAACACAATACCTGAACAACTGACCGAAGCTTCTTTATCCCTGGGTGCCAGCAAATGGGAAACTATAAAATTTGTTCTGTTCAGAAAAGCATTTCCCGGAATTATTTCTGCATTTGGGCTTGGATTGTCAAGGGCTTTTGGCGAAACAATTGCAGTTTTAATGGTAGTTGGCAATGTTGTAAAAGTGCCAAAAGGAATATTTCAGCCGGGATACCCATTACCTGCACTAATTGCGAATAATTATGGTGAAATGATGTCAATACCAATGTACGATTCGGCCTTAATGATGGCTGCCCTTATATTATTTGTAGTTGTCTTGCTGTTTAATTTCGCTTCAAGATTTGCTATAACAAGATTTGAACTAAGGATATAGCTATATGATGATTAAACGGAAAAAGATTGAAGAAAAAATATTCAAAGTTTTAATGGTTCTTGCAACTATGACAATTGCATTCGCTTTAATGCTTATTATATACAGTATTTTATATAAAGGGCTGCCATCATTGTCATGGGAAATGATTTCGCAAACACCCAAAGGCGGTTTTTATTTTGGCAAAGAAGGAGGTATTTTAAATGCTATTATTGGCTCTTTATACTTATCAATTGGAGCAACTTTTTTGGCATTTATAGTTGGTTTGCCGGTTGCACTTTATATTAATGTGCATTTAGTGAAAAGAAAAAAAATCGTAAATGCTATCCGTTTTTTCCTTGACCTGTTATGGGGCGTGCCTTCTATCGTTTATGGTGCATTTGGCTTTTCTCTGATGATATATATGGGGATAAGAACTTCTTTGCTTGCAGGTATAATCACGGTAGCGTTTTTAATTATTCCTATCATGATAAGGGCAATGGACGAAGTTTTTAAAGAGGTACCCAGGGGATTAATGGAAGCTGCATTTTCATTGGGATCTACCAAGTCGGAAACGGCATATAAAATATTTTTCAGACAGTGTGTCCCCGGTGTAATCACAGCAATTCTTCTTTCGCTTGGCAGGGGAATAGGCGATGCAGCATCCGTGATGTTTACTACCGGCTATACCGACCATATTCCCACTTCATTAACACAGCCCACGGCTACCTTACCTTTGTCAATATTTTTTCAACTTTCTTCTCCTATACCCGAAGTACAGAACAGGGCTTATGCGTCTGCCCTGGTTTTGACTATAATAATTTTAATTATCAGTCTTTCGGCAAGAATGATATCAGGAAAATATCAAAAAAACAAAATCAATTTTTAAAATGAATAATCATACGAAAATTAACATCAATAATGTAAATCTTAGCATTGGGAAGCAACATATCTTAAAAAATATTAATGTTGAAATTCCTGAAAAGAAGATAACGGTGATACTTGGCCCGTCGGGTTGTGGCAAGACAACATTACTGAAATGCCTTAACCGTTTAACTGATTCATATGAAGATATTAATGTTTCAGGCAATATTTTTATAAACAATAAAGATATCCTTAAATCAAACGGGGATATTACCGAATTGAGGAAAAAAATGGGGCTTCTTTCACAACGTCCTTATCCATTGCCCATGAGTATATATGATAATGTTGCTTACGGGCTGAAAATTAGTGGCAGAAAGAAAAAGAGGTTTCTCAATAAACGGGTTGAGCATTACCTGAAACAGGCTAGTTTGTGGGAAGAAACTTACGATCGTTTGAAAGAACCGGCTTCAAGCCTTTCAATTGGCCAGCAGCAAAGATTATGTCTGGCAAGAGGATTAGCCGTTGACCCGGAAATTATTCTGGCCGATGAACCTACATCTGCCCTTGATCCATTGTCAAGCCAGGCCATAGAAGAAAAATTTATCCATCTAAAACAATATTATACAATTGTTCTGGTAACACATATTTTAAGACAGGCAAAAAGAATTGCAGACAATATTGTTTTCATGTATTTAGGAGAAGTTATTGAGCAAGGGCCTGCGGAATCTTTTTTCAATAATCCTAAAATGGAAAAAACAAAAGCATATTTAAGTGGAGCATTTAATTAAGTTTCCACCTGCGCCCCTCTAACTCCCCAAACGGGGAGAACCAGCCAACCCGCAATGAGCGTGGGCTTCCCCGTTTGGGGATCGAGGGGCAGCGATGACAATATATATTTTTGACTTTAGGAATATATACGGATTAAGTGTAACACGTCAACTTATTAACAAATATTATGAAAGAATTGATACAACAAAACCCTTCATCATTATCATGTTTAATTCTTGAAGGAGAATGCCCTGATTTTGAATATTTTATAGGATTGCTTGAAATAAATGGCATTAATGTTCATATAGCTAAAAATAAAGAGGAAGCAGATGAAATATGTAAGAACAATTCAAATATCGATTTAGTATTAAAGATTTGTCCAAATAATAATGAATAATGTACGTAAGCTAGTGAGATGTCAAATATCAGATGACAGATGTTTCATGTCAAATGCATGTCTGGTCGGCTTTGCTCTGCTGAAGCTACGCGAAAGCGATGCAGACAAGTATTGTTATTTACTTGTTATATGCAACCAAAAGCAACAACACAATATTGAATATGATTAAAAAGTGCGGAGTCAGCACGATAAACACTGACAAAACTAAAATGAAAAAGTTTACAATTATTCTAACAGTTTTAATTGCTATGACAATTGAAACTAATGCTCAAATTCCAAATAGTGGATTTGAAAACTGGACAACAGTAGGAAGTTATGAAAATCCAACAGATTGGTCTAATAGTAATGGGAGTTCTTCAGGTTCATTTTATCCTGTAACAAAATCATCAGACCATTATCCAATGTCTGTGGGAAATTATTCCATAAGATTAGAAAATCAAATTCCTTTGTTAAATGGCTCTTCATATGGTTTTGCCTATACAGAAAATGCTTCTGCTTCTTGTTCTCCTTCCTTCCCAATAACAGGACATCCTACTAACTTTTGTGGTTACTATAAATGTTTTCCGTTAAATAATGATACTATACAAATTGGTTTGATGTTATTTCAAAATGGAGTATGGATTGCAGGTGCTGAGTTCACATGTACCAATACTGTATCCGATTGGTCATCATTCATTATTCCTATTTCATCGTATACTTCCGCTGATAGTGCATATATTGCCATTGCAGCATTCTATAACGACACAACATGCGGTTTCCCTTATGGACCATTTGGAAATTCTGTTTTGTATGTCGATAATTTGAGTTTTGATAATCTTATTACTTCTATATCTGAACAGAGTTTTAAAAATATCACATTCAGTTTATTTCCTAATCCAGCATATAACATTGTAAATTTCGATTTTGATAACACAAACAAAGTTGACTTGACATTGAATATTTATAATGTAATTGGAACTCTTGTTAAATCGGAAATACTGAAACAAAACCAACGACAAATTAATATTGGGGATTTGGGCAACGGAATTTATATGGTTGAAATTAAATTTAAAGAATGGACAGGGAAACAGAAACTAATAATACAAAGATAGAATTGGCAGCATATAACATATGCAACCAAAAGTAACAACAGAATATAGACAATAATTTATAATTAAAAGTGCGGCGTCAGCACGATAATCACTGACAAAATTAAGATGAAAAAGTTTGCCATCATATTGACAATTTTACTTGCAATGACAATTATAACAAATGCGCAAATTCCAAACAATGGATTTGAAGATTGGACAACAATAGGAAGTTATGAAGACCCTACTGCATGGGCAACTATGAACTTTGTTTCAGCGGGTACTTTTTACTCTTGTACAAAATCAACTGACCATTATCCTGAAAATGTTGGGATTTATTCTATCCGATTAGAAAACAACACTTCATTAACCCAAATGACTGGTGCATACGGTATGGCAATGACCAATGCCTTTGATTGGCCTTTTAAGCCCGCATTTCCTGTAACAGGTAATCCAACCAGCCTAACAGGTTATTACAAATACGAATCATTCAACAACGACTCAATGTTTATCCGCATTGTACTTTTTGAAAACAGCATAATGCTTGGCAATAGTATATTTGTTACTGGCATTTCTACTTCAATATGGACTTCTTTTAACATTCCGTTTTCAAACTATTCTTCAGCGGATAGTGCTACCATACAATTATCAGCTTTTTATCCAGAGAGCGAGACAGATGGCCCGAATGGTAATTCGGTGCTTTACGTTGACAATCTCAATTTTGACAATCTTATTACGTCTACTTCTGAACTGACTAAACAAAATATGGAATTCAATTTATATCCAAATCCTGCATTTGATATTGTTACTTTAAATATAGACAACACAAACAACACCGATTTGACATTAAATATTTATAATGTTACCGGCAAATTAATAGGTTCAGAAAAACTGCAACAAAATCAGCAACAAATTAACATTGGAGATTTGAATAATGGAATCTATTTATTTGGAATCAGATCCAAAGAATGGACAGTAAAACAAAAACTAATAATTCAACGATAAGATTGGCAGCACATAACACGACTGAAATGACACTAGTAATATTAAGATTTTGAAAATCAAACAATATGATATTGAACCGCAAATTATTTTTTCTTTTATTCTTAGTCATAATCATATTTCAAATTGATTTGGTAAAGGCACAAATTAACATTAAAGGAGAATTACGCCCCAGAACAGAATATAGAAATGGATATAAAACGCCCCGCGATTCAGCTTCAATTCCGGCTTTAATTACTTCTCAAAGAAGCCGCCTGGTGTTTAGTTACGAAAAAGAAAAGGTCCAAACATGCCTTTCAATCCAGGATATACGAATTTGGGGAGAAACCATGCATAAAAACGATTTGCCGAGCATTGATGTTCATGAAGCCTGGGCAAAATTAATTTTATCACCTTATTATTCCCTGAAAATTGGCAGGCAGGAATTAAAATACGACGACCAGAGGCTTCTGTCTAATACAAACTGGAATAATGTTAATGCATCTCATGATATTGCCATTGTAAAATATAAAAACTCTGACTGGCAGGTTCATGCCGGGTTAGCTTATAATAACGACAAAGAGAAATATTTTGAAAGCAATTATCCGGTAAACTATTATAAAACATTATCATATTTATGGTTATCTAAACGAATGAATGAGAACCTTAGTTGCTCAATTATTGAGATAACTGATGGCAATGAGAAAGCAGGGAGTATAAATACAATTTATTTCCGCTCAACGTTTGGGGGAAATGTAAAGTATCAAAATGATACTGCCGGTTTAAATTTTAATGCTTCAGGCTATTTACAAAGAGGCAAAGATGTTACCGGAACTAAAATCAAAGCTTATTTCTTTGCAGTAAAATCAGGCTATCTGTTAACAAAAAATCTGGAATTTTCAGTAGGGGCTGATTATTTTTCAGGAAATAACGAATTAGATACAGTTATTTCAGCAAATAACGCTTTTTGCACATTATATGGCTCAGGGCACCGGTTTTCAGGGAGTATGGATTATTTTACTTCAGTTGATAAACATACTTTAGGCGGAGGCCTTACAAACTTATATGGTGGTTTAAGTTATCAGTTATGCCAAGATATATCTTCGCAGTTTTATTACCATCTTTTCCGGTTAAACGGGAATAAAATTTATAATAACCAACAGGTAAATACACCAAATACCATTAATAAATATTTAGGTTCTGAACTTGATTTAATGTTCAATTATAAAATATGCAATGAAGTTGACATCAAATTTGGTTATTCTGTTATGTTTGGTACAGAATCGTTGAATACAATCAAAGGAGGCAATTATTATAAATATGCTGACTGGGGTTGGATTATGCTTCTATTTAAAATGAAATAATAATATCAAATTATAGCCCTGTTATGAAAACTCGTACATGGAAATCTGCATATTCCCTACATTGTTTTGGTTTTAGCTCCCAATTCAAATAATGCAGATTCCAACACATAA
>DAOVJU010000322.1 GCA_030632095.1 Chlorobiota bacterium | reverse complement strand
TATAAATCAACTGTTTGGAGAAGATAAATACACAAACGAAACTACTTATGGTTGTAATCAGTTGACTTTGTTTGATTTATAACCGGACAGTAGTGATTTTCTAATAATAATTATAAGCTTTGGCTTTACCACTTTTAATGATCCTGATGATAAAGTACCAATTATTTATCATAGGCGTTATAACATTAAACTTTTGGGGATTCAAAAATTACATCCGTTTGATTCAGAGAAATATGGAAAAGTATATAGACATCTTAGAAGGAAACTGAAATTCAAGAAAGCAGATGTTTATTCGCCAAAAATGGTTAGTGACAATGAATTGTTAGCTATTCATACTCTGGATTACTTAGAGACACTGAACAAATCTGAAACAATTGCGGAAATTTCAGAAATGCCCCCCATTCGATTATTACCTATTTCGATCTTAAGAAATAGAATATTGAAACCGATGAGATATGCAACTGGTGGGACTATGTTAGGAATTGATATTGCTTTACTACATGGGTATGCAATTAATCTTTCGGGTGGTTATCATCATGCCAAATCTTCAAGTGGAGGAGGATTCAGTTTTTATGCTGATATTAATTTAGCAATTGATAAATTATTTAAAATAGATTCAACTCAAAACATATTGGTAATAGACCTTGATGCACATCAAGGAAACGGTCATGAATCAATTGCAAAAGATCATCCACATATACATATTCTTGATGTTTATAATAGTGGTATTTATCCTTTTGATTATGGAGCGAAACAATATATTGATTTTGATTATCCGATTTCGTCACATACAGAGGACTCAATGTATTTAGATATTATTCAAACATCAGTTAAGAAAGCAATCGAAGATGCACATCCGAATTTCATTATTTACAATGCAGGTACGGATATTTTTATCAAAGATCCATTAGGCGATTTAGATATCACATGTGATGGCATTGTAAAACGAGATGAAATTGTTTTTGAATATGCAATGAATAATAAGATTCCAATCTTAATGCTACTCTCAGGTGGATATTCGAAAGAGAGTTCAAAAATAATTGGTAAATCCTTAGAAAATGTATTGATTAAATATAAATAGAAAAAATGTACAACAGCTTACAATAGAACAATAGAACCATTATTCACCCTGTTGAATAAAATTTTGCTCTGCAAAATTTTGCTACGCATTCAACGGGTGAAATTGTACTTTAGATTTATGCTGTGAACGGTTACAAAATAACTTTCCAACAAGTTTTGCTACTCACCTTTAACAATTACTTTTTGGGAAGCCATAAAGCCCGGCCCTTTCAAACAAATAAAATATATCCCGGAAGCATATGTAGCACAGTTTATTTTAAACTTACCGGAACTATTACTTAATGAGTACTTTTTTATCCTTTTTCCATTTGTACTATAAATAATCAAATCTGCCTTTTGAACTGATTCTGGTAATTGATATTCAATATTTAAAATGTCATTTGCAGGATTTGGCTTAATATTTAAATGATTTGCTTTTTCAATTTGAAACATTTCATCAATCCCGGTAGGATCATATGTTACAAAAGCTCCGGTATCAGTACAACAAAACAGGGCAATTGCACTCATTGCAGGATTAATACATATTTCATTAATTACCAGGTTCGTAATTCCTTCATTTATAAATATTAATGTGTCGTTTCCCTGGTCGAAACGTGCAATTCCTTTTTCAGAACTATTAGGATTTTCCTTCCAGCCAATATAAACATTGCTCACAGCATCAAAACCAACACAGTTTATGTTTATTGACCAGAATTCCAGTTCCCAGCTTTGACCATAATCAGGAGACGAATAAAGGCCAGAAGACCAACTTTCGTCAGGAAAAACGCCATATAGCTTTCCGTTTGCATCAAATTCAAGACAACTTAACATATCAGAACTTCCTGATTGTGTCCATGTGTCACCGGCATTGTCGGAATAATATATACCATAAATATTATCCATTTGCGAAACTGCATAATGGTTCTGATATGAATCCATAGTCACGATGTTTTTATTATTAAAGGTATCAACAGCAGTCCATGTTAATCCATCAGTTGAAGTTACAAGTCCGGAATAATGCCCTGCAAAATATGTTTCATTCACATCATCATAATAAAGAAAATTTGGTGAATCTAGGAACTCAATCAAATTAAATTGTTCATTTGCAGGATTGAAAGAATAAATACCATCAGAATTGCTCCCACAGCCCATGATAAGTAATATATCAGTTCCATTTAAATATAAAGCATCAAGTACAGGCAAAATAGACTCATAATTTGTCCAGGTTTCATCTGAATTATCGTAAATATAAATGCCTTCGCTGTGACAAATTGCAGTATGAGCTTCATTATCAACCGCAAAACAAATATTGAGTGCAATAATTTCTTCAGGCCCATAAGGAGACCATGTTGCAAAAATGTGAATGGAATAGAAGAATCCCAACAGGATTAGTAATAGTTTTTTCATGATTTTAAGGTTTTAAGGTTTGTCAGTATAAAATTAAAACATAAAAAGCATAAAATCAACTTTAAATACGTGTAAGTATATTTATTTTATGCTAAGCTAAAAATATTAGTTGCCTTTTAAAACATATATATTTACTTTACTAATCAGTTCATCTCTAATAATTGGTTTTGAAATATAATCTACGCAACCGGCACTTAATGCTTCTTCCCTGTCGCCTTCCAAAGCATATGCTGTTTGTGCTATAACAGGAACATTTTTTCTGATTAATTTCATTTGTTTAGTAACTTCCAGCCCACTTACATCCGGTAGCTTAATATCCATTAATACAAGATTGATCTGTGTATTGTTTTTGTAAATCTCTATTGCTTTTGCTCCTGTTTTTGCATAAAGCACTTCGGCATTCATTTCCAGTAGGATTTCATCAATTAATAATAAATTTGTATCATCATCTTCAACTACAAGAACACATATTTGTTTATTTGCTTTATCATTATTTGTAATCGTAACTTCTTCTTTTTCAACATGTGAAACAGGCACATAAGGTATTGTAAAATAGAAAGTAGAACCTTTATTTTCTTGTGATTTTAACCACATTTTACCACCTAGTTTTTCAACATAAGCTTCAGCAATTGATAGCCCCAAACCCGTTCCGCCATAACTTTGTGCAATATCCAATTTAGCCTGATTGAACCTTCCAAAGATTATTTCCTGTTCCTTCTTTAAAATACCTATTCCTGTATCTTCAACATAAAATTCAAGATTATTATTTATTAATTCATAACCAAACTCTACATGTCCTTTGTGAGTAAACTTAATTGCGTTGCTTATTAAATTATCCAATATTTGCCTTAATTTTATTCTATCAGTTAAAATTGTCGATTGTTGATCAGAGAGTGATTTACGCGTATTAAGTTTAATAGCATTTTTCTTAGCTAAATGATTATGGAATGTATGCAACTCCTTAAAAATATCATTTATATTGGTTTCTTCATTTGTGACATCAATTTGTCCTGTTTCAATTTTCGAAATATCAATAATGTCGTTTACAATGCCTAACAACTGCTGGCAGTTATTATTTATTATATTAATAAAGGTATTTCTTTTAGTTTCAGACAAATCTCTTTGCTTTAACAGTTCGGAAAATCCGACTATACCGTTCATCGGTGTACGAATTTCATGCGACATGTTTGCTAAAAATGCTGACTTAAACTTATTACTTTCTTCTGCTTTTTCTTTGGCAATTTTAAGACTTTCCAGGCTTTTTTTCAGGGAAAGTTCAAAATTAATTTTCTCTATCAGGCTACCTATATTTCGAGCAACGAAATCTAATAATTCAAGGTCACTATTGGTATAAGCAGTTGCTGAATCGTAATCCTGAACTGCAATTACACCAATAGAGTTTCCTTTGCTATCAATTAAAGGAGCACCTAACCAAATTGGGGAAGGCTCACCAATCAGTTTAACCTCGCCAGCTTTTCTTAATTCTGAATCAATCTTTTCGTTAATTAATATCGGTTTAGCAGTTCTTCTTATATAATCAGTGAGCGATTGTTTTATTTCTATCAATTGTTCGGGATCATCAAAATCATCATATTTATCTACATGATATACAAATGAATATTTATCCGGCTCAGCATGATATAGTGCAACATAAAAATTATCAGTATTTATAAGAGAAGATAATTCGAGATGTACTTTTTCAAGAAAAGTCCTGAGATGATTTGATTCATTTGCATATTTTGAGATGTTATATAATACAGTTTGTTTTTTTTCAGCCATTTTACGATTAGTAATATCTCTCCAAACAGTATGAATGACCTTTTTATCAGGATCATTTGAAATTGTTGTTAACAGAACCTCAACAGGGAACACTTCTCCATTACTTTTTATATGATCCCATTCGAAGCGATGTGTCCCGTTTTTTAGTGCTGTTTCCATCATTTCGTCAGCTTTTTCAAATGATTTTTTACCATCCGGTTGCATCTCCGGAGATAATTTTGATGGATGGACATTCAGAAACTCTTCCTTTGAATTATATTTCAGGATTTCAATTGTTGCCTGATTGCAATCAGTAAATGTTCCATTCTCAATAATTAATATTGCATCTCCGGATTTTTCAAACAACTCACGGAATTTTTTTTCACTTTCTTCAATGTTTTTTTTGGCTTTTGTCAGTTCTTCATTCTGTGTTTTATATTCTTCGTTTAGCGCAGCAAATTCTTCATTTTGTTTTTTTAAGCTTTGTTCTGCTTTTTTGCGGTTTGTAATGTCTATAATTATCCCTCTGAAACCAATAGATTTATTATTTTTAAGTATCACGCTTGAATATATCAAAATCGGAAATGTGCCTCCGTCAGTTCTCAGTGCCGTATATTCAGAATCTTCAACATTCTTTCCATGCAGTATCTTTTGTATATTT
>DAOVJU010000465.1 GCA_030632095.1 Chlorobiota bacterium | reverse complement strand
GGAAGTTAAGAATTGAAAATTAAAAATTGACAAATACTTTAAAATGAAAATACTTCGAAATTATATTGATAAAATAAAACCTAATTTTGAGAAAGGTGGAAAATTCGAAAAGTTCAATTCATTTTTTGATGCAATAGAAACATTATTGTATGTACCAAATAAAGTAACGCATTCTGGGGCACATATTCGTGATAGTAATAATATGAAACGTGCAATGATGATAGTTGTTATAGCTATGATTCCGGCCTTACTTTTCGGTATGTATAATGTTGGATATCATCATTATTTATCAATTGGATTAGACGGTGGCTTTTGGGATTTCTTCCTACATGGTTTACTTAGAGTTTTACCAATTATTGTAGTTTCGTATGCTGCAGGGCTTGCAGTTGAAATTGTTGCAGCTCAGATACGAGGCCATGAAGTGAATGAAGGATTTTTCGTAAGCGGATTTCTTATCCCTTTAATTGTTCCTGTTGATACTCCATTATGGATGGTTGCTGTTGCTACAATTTTTGCTGTTATAATAGGAAAAGAAGTATTTGGTGGTACCGGGATGAATATTCTAAATCCTGCTTTATTGACCAGGGCTTTTCTTTTCTTTGCCTATCCTGCTCATATGTCTGGTGATAAAGTTTGGATATCAGGATTATCAGAAGGACAAAATGTATTAGATGGATTTTCAGGTGCAACTCCTCTGGCTGAAGCTGCTGCCGGTAATATGGATAATCTTCCGCAGGTATCCGATATGTTTTATGGTTTTATACCTGGTTCTATTGGTGAAACATCAACATTGGCAATTTTAATTGGAGCATTAATATTATTATTTACCGGAATTGCCAGTTGGAGGATAATGATATCAGTATTTGTTGGTGGTTACGTGATGGGAGCTTTATTGAATGTATTTGCAACACCTACTAATCCATATATGGACTTACCGGCATTTCAACATCTGTTATTAGGCGGCTTTGCTTTCGGGGCTGTTTTCATGGCAACCGATCCGGTTACTGCTACACAAACAACAAGGGGTAAATACATATATGGTTTCTTAATAGGATTTTTAGCAATATTAATTCGGGTATTGAACCCGGCATATCCGGAGGGAATGATGTTGGCAATATTGTTGATGAACGTTTTCGCACCATTAATTGATCATTACATAGTTGAAGCAAATATTAAAAGAAGGTTAAAAAGATCAAAAGTTAACGCTTAATTAATAAAATCATGAAGCAATCGAATACATATATTTTTGTTTATTCTTCGGTTATGGTTATTGTAGTGGCGGCGATCCTGTCATTTGCAACTATGGCTTTAAAACCTTACCAGGATAAAAATAAGGAAATAGAAAAAAAGAAATACATATTACAATCTGCAAATCTTGCTGCAGATATTGCAAATGCAAAAAATACTGATAAATATATTGAAGAAGAGTTTGATAAATATATTACTAATAGTTTTGTTATTGATACAAAAGGTAACAAAAAAGAAGGGATTGATGCTTATAGCATTAACATGAAACTTGAATTAAGTAAATCAGTTGAAGAAAGAATTTTACCGATATATATATGCAGTTTGGATGACGGATCAACAAAATATATAATTGCAGTGAGGGGCAAGGGGCTTTGGGGGCCTGTTTGGGGGAATATGGCTTTTAACGATGATTTTAATACAATATACGGAGTTGTATTAGATCATAAAGCTGAAACTCCAGGACTTGGAGCCGAAATAACACAAGATTTTTTTACATCGCCATTCAAAGAAAAAAAAATATTTAACACATCAGGAAAACTCGAAGCAATAAATATTTATAAGGGGGGTAAAGGTGCTGCTAAAAATGCTGGTGATTTGGATCATGGTGTTGATGCAATTTCAGGAGGCACGATTACTAGTAAAAGTGTCGAAAAAATGATAAAAGATTGCTTGCGAGATTATGAAAATTATTTCAAAAATAAAAAATCGAACTAAAATGAACGAATTGTTTTCTCCCAAAAATATGAAGTTGTTAACAAACCCTATTAACGACGATAATCCGATTACCGTTCAGGTTTTAGGTATATGTTCAGCTTTAGCAATAACTGTAAAGTTAGAACCTGCGGTTGTTATGACAATATCGGTAATGGCTGTTTTAGCAATTGGAAATGTTGTTATTGCAGCGCTTAGAAATACAATCCCAAATCGAATACGTATTATTGTACAACTAGTAGTAATTGCTACTTTAGTAATTCTTGTGGATCAGATATTAAAAGCTTTTCTATATGACGTAAGCAAACAATTGTCAGTTTTTGTTGGGCTTATTATTACTAATTGTATTATTATGGGAAGGTTTGAAGCCTTTGCTATGGGTAATAAACCCTGGCCGGCTTTTCTCGATGGTGTTGGTAATTCAGCCGGATATGGTATTATTCTGATAATTGTTGCATTTTTCCGTGAACTATTAGGTTCAGGTACAATTTGGTATTATCCGGTAATGGAAAAAATAGGAATTTACAAAACAGGTTACGTGGATAACGGACTTATGATACTTCCTCCAATGGCATTAATTGTTGTAGGAATAATTATTTGGGTACAAAGAGGAAGAAATACTAAATTAATTGAATCGAATTAAAAACTTTATCAGCATAAATTATGGAAAATTTAATTAATATTTTCGTAAAGTCCATTTTTATTGACAACATGGTTTTTGCATACTTTTTAGGTATGTGTTCATATCTGGCAGTATCAAAAACTGTACAAACATCATTTGGACTGGGTATAGCTGTAATTTTTGTGTTGGGTATTACAGTACCGGTGAATTACCTGATAGAAAATTACTTGCTCAAAGAAGGCGCCTTAACATGGTTGAGCCCAACCTTTGTCGATGTAGATCTTGGTTTCCTGAGTTTTATAATGTTTATTGCTGTTATTGCATCTATGGTTCAATTGGTTGAAATGGTTATTGAAAAATTTGCACCGGCATTATATGTTTCTTTAGGTATTTTCTTACCATTAATTGCTGTGAACTGTGCAATTTTAGGGGGAGCATTATTTATGCAGGAAAGAGAATATACTTCAATTGCTGAAGCTACATCATTTGCTCTTGGATCAGGAATAGGATGGTTTCTAGCCATTGTTGGTATTGCAGCAATTCGCGAAAAAATCAGGTATTCAAATGTACCGGCACCTTTACGCGGTTTAGGTATTACATTTATCATTACAGGTTTAATGGGAATAGCCTTTATGAGCTTTATGGGAATTAATTTGTAAACAAACCAACAAATAAACAAACCAACAAATCAACAATTAAACAAATCAACAAATAAACACATCAACTATGTTACTATTAGCATCACAATTTACGATAATCTTAACCAGCGTTTTAGTATTCCTTGCGGTTATTCTTTTATTAATTATTATGCTTTTATATGCAAAGGCAAAACTTACACCTCAGGGAGAAGTTAAATTAACCATTAATGATGAAAAAGAATTGCTTGTAGATCCTGGTTCAACACTTTTAACAACCTTGACCAATCAGAGCATATTCCTTCCGTCAGCTTG
>DAOVJU010000541.1 GCA_030632095.1 Chlorobiota bacterium | reverse complement strand
GCAGCAGTCCGGGAATATGGAATGTCATATTCGGAATTTATAGGGAAAATACACAAAAAAAATATCGAACTAAACAGAAAAGTATTAGCCGATTTAGCAATGAACCATCCAAAAGCTTTTGCTGCTGTGGTTAAAGCTGTTAAGTAATAAAATGATAAGCATAAAAGGGAAGCAAATATGCTTCCCTTTTTCTTTTATACAGGACTTATAATTTAATGAAGATCGCATTAATAGGATATGGAAAAATGGGTAAAGTAATTGAAGAAATTGCTTTATCAGGAAGTCATGAAGTTGTAAGTAAAATTGATGTTTTAAATACACGATCAGATCACATTGAGAATATTAAAAATGCTGACGTTGCTTTTGAATTTACAAAGCCAGAAGCTGCTGTATCAAATATTTTGAAATGTTTTAAGCTGAATATCCCGGTTGTTTGCGGAACAACAGGTTGGTATGATAATTTTGAATTTGTAGAAAACGAATGTAAGAAATATGATGGAACACTTTTTCATGCTTCTAATTTCAGTTTGGGAGTAAATATTTTATTTGAGCTTAATCATAAACTTGCTTTAATAATGAATAATTTCAGCGAGTATGATATTGGACTTACTGAAATTCATCATTTGCAAAAATTAGACTCGCCCAGTGGAACTGCTATTACCTTAGCAAAAGGGATTTTAGATAACTTAGACAGAAAAGATAAGTGGGTAAATAACAAAGATGCGGCTAAAACTGAAATTAATATCATCTCGAAACGTGAAGAAAAAGTCCCGGGAACACATACTATTAAATACGAATCGAACGTTGATAAACTTGAAATTACCCACAGTGCTAAAAATAGAATGGGATTTGGTTCAGGTGCTATATTAGCTGGTGAGTTTATTCAAGGAAAAAAGGGTATTTTCACAATGCAAGACTTGTTAAAATTATAAGGAATATGAATAAAATAAAAGATATATTGAAAAACAAATATTTCAAATTTTCAATAGCAGCCTTAGTCTATTTATTGTGGGTAATTTGGGTAGGTAATTACTGGTTGTTAATAGGAATAGCAATTATTGTTGATGTTTATGTTACCAAAAAAGTAAATTGGGCTTTTTGGAAAAAGCGGGATATGAAAGGCAAAAAGAAAAGCGCTCTTATTGAATGGGTTGATGCTTTAATTTTTGCAGTAATAGCTGCCACTTTAATTCGAATGTTTTTTATTGAAGCTTTTACCATCCCTACTTCTTCAATGGAAAAATCATTGCTGGTTGGAGATTATCTTTTTGTAAGTAAGGTTAGTTTTGGCCCCAGGGTTCCCAATACACCATTATCTTTCCCGTTTGTGCATCATACCATGCCCGGAACAAGAAATGTAAAATCGTATTTGAATTGGATAGAATGGCCATATAAAAGATTAAAAGGCTTTGGTGAAGTTAAACGAAATGATTGTGTCGTTTTTAATTATCCTGAAGGTGATACGGTAATTGTACAATTTCAATCAGAGCGTAGCTATTATTCTGTAATTAGTGAATATGCCCATGAATTTAGAAATATGGACTTGAGTAATGGTAAAAAATTATCTCAGTATACGAAATATTATAATAGGGCCCGGGAATATGTATTAAATAATTATGATATTACGGTAAGGCCTGTTGATAAAAGGGAAAATTATATTAAACGATGTGTAGCTATCCCGGGAGATACCTTATTGGTCGAAAATGGAAATTTGTTTATAAATGGTGAACCACAGGAAAAAGCAGAACATAATCAGTATAATTATATAGTTACCACTTCCAGATCAAGAATAAACCCCAAAACTCTTGACAGGTTGAATATAGCACATGCAGACAGAAATGTAATTGGACAAGGTAAATATTTGTTTCCTTTAACAGATTACAATGTTGATGCAATGCAAAAAATGCGAAGTGTTCAATCAGTATCTAAATTAATAACCCCTAAGAATAAGCCAAATTTCAGGATTTTCCCACATAATAAGAACTATAATTGGAATGAAGACTTCTTTGGCCCTATTGTAATGCCACAAATGAATCAAACCATTGAATTAACACTTGAAAATATTTCTGTTTATGAAAGAATAATTGATTTGTATGAGGATAATGAATTGGAAATTAAAGACAGTTCGATTTTTATCAATGGAGAGAAAGTTACAAGTTATACATTTAAAATGGACTATTATTTCTTAATGGGAGATAACAGGCACAATTCAGCAGATTCAAGATACTGGGGCTTTGTTCCCGAAGATCATATTGTTGGAAAAGCAGTATTTATTTGGCTTTCGTTGGATAAAGATAAACGGTTCTTGAATAAAATCCGGTGGAATAGATTGTTCAGGGTAATTGGATAATAATGCTGTGAAATCTATTATTTTTAAAATCAACTTTAAAATTATTATCTTAATAATTATTGCTTTATTAATTATTAAAGCTTTTGTTTTTGATATTTATAAAGTGAATTCTTCAGAAATGGAGGATACATATAAACAAGGTAAATTACTGTTAATAAACAAATTATCATGTAGCCCCAGGTTCCCTATAACTGTTTTATCAATACCATTTTTTGGCAATAAAATCTATTCTGAATTAATACAACTGCCATATTATCGAATTGCCGGCTTAAAAAACATTTCTCATGGTGATATTGTTATTTATAATAACCCGGTTGAGCATGATCCGCCAATTGATAAAAAGAAAACAAAAATATCAAGGATTTTAGCTTTACCGGG
>DAOVJU010000045.1 GCA_030632095.1 Chlorobiota bacterium | reverse complement strand
ATTGGGTTTAAAGAATTGTATACAAAATTGGAAGAAAATTGCAAATAATTTATCCGAGAATGCTAGACGTAGAAAGACATACGCGGCTAATATATCTAATTTAAGTTAGCGCTTATGCCCCTCAATCCCCTTCCGATAGTCATCGGAACGGGGAAGCTCACCGCAATAATTACTCCAATCACAACCACCACTTTACAAACATTAAAACGAATAAGACTTTCCAAGTCTCAAAGACTTGGAAAGTCTAAAATAACGAATGTATATAAATGAGCATTATCTAATGGAGTTAATAATATTTTGCAGATTTAGTGAGGTCTGTAATTAACTAAAACCAGCCGAATTTAAAAGATAAAAATGCGCCAGGGCTCGAAAAATCACTATCCTTATAATCGAATAAATTATTTACTCCTGTTACAAATGTATAATTAGCCCCAATTCCCACCCTGAAAAATCGTGTAACATTCATTTCAAGTTCTATTACAGGACTTATTACAAATATATTATCAGGTCTTACAGGATCTGATTCGTCATCACCTATAGAAGCATTTCCCCAGCCAAAATGTACAAGAAAAGTAGGGTGTAAAGCAGCATTGCCATTTAAAACATAGCCAAAAAATAAACCTCCATGCCCAAAATCAATTTCCATATCGTCCAGCCGAAAAGCATAATTCTGTTCGAAAGAGGGATCGTTTATCTTGTTTATACTTAAAGGTACTCTTGTTGTTTTGCCAAGGCCATATCCACCAAATAGAATCTTTTTGTTTATAATGACACCCATATTTCCTCCCATCATGTGTGCAAAATCACCTGCTAAGGTGTTAAAACTCATGCAAGGCCCGCCAAATCCGCTTATACTTACTTCTTCGTCACCAAAAATGGTTTGAAAATTGTCATCTTGCGCCATGCTAAATGTAATTGTGAACACAGCAAGAATTATTAAAGCTATTTTTTTCATTAGTAAATTCTTAATTATTTATGAAATGATATTATGTAAATAAAATTAATATAATAGCTTATTAATGACAAATTTAATTTTTAATGGTTGCATGCTTTAGTAAAAAATTAATAAGAGAAAAAGCGAAACAATTGGACCAATCTGGGATAAACTCATGAAATTCATGAAAGAAAAGAAATTATTTGGGTTTAAAACGGAGTTTCTGGGAATAAGTTATGATGATCCGAAAATAACTGAAACAGACAATTGCAGGTATGAGGCATGTGCTGCTGTTAAAAAGGAAATAACCACTGAAGGGGAAATCGGATTTAAAACTATGGAAGGAGGGAGGTATGCTATTTTTAAACACAAAGGGCCATATGAAAAATTCAATGAAACTTATGATTTTATTTATCAAAGCTGGTTGCCTGAAAGTGGTTATAAGCTCAGAGATGTTCCTTGTTATGAGAAGTATTTAACTAATCCTGATAAAACCAAACCGGAGAAGAATGTTACAGAGTTTTATATACCAATAGAATAAAGGTTCGGACCTCACTAAATCTGCAAAATATTGTTAACCCCGTTAGATAATGCTTATTTATAGACATCCGCACTTTGTGTTTTATTATATCTCACAGGGTGAATTAAAGTAACAAGTAATATTTTCATTTATTGATGAATATTGTTAAATTGTTATATTGCTCTTTAACAACAATTTAACAATTAAGCCATTTAACAATGTTTGTTGAATAATTATCACGAAGTCTCGGGATGCGATTTAATCAATAAAGAATAAGTAATTTAGTGAGTTCTGAGGTTGCGAGCCTGCCGGAAAACATCACGAAATTGTTTTTAATGCATTAATATTGGAAAATTGTAGTATACTGCTTAAATTTGGTATATGTTAATCAGTAATTTATGTAACTAACCCAATTTATTATTAAATACTTGACTGATAATTGAAAAATATTTCTCGAGATTAGATATATGAAAATTTATTTGTATTATTAATTTAAATCTTTTTAAAATGAAAAAATTTAGAAAAATTAGTGGTTTAATAATGGTTATTCTTGCATTAGCTTTTTTCTTTACAAATTGTGAAGAAGAAGAGGAAGAAGATACACCGGTATTGCCAACAGCAGGTTTTATTTTTTCACCAACAACAATAGAGGTTGGAGACACTGTTGTTTTTACAAACACTTCTCAAAATGGTAGTACGTATTTATGGGATTTTGGTGATGACGCAACATCAACAGAAGAAAACACAAGCCATATATACACAACAGCAGGGACATATGTAGTTAAGTTAACTGCAACTAATGCAGATGGTGATGATAGTACAGAGAAAACCCTTACTGTAAACGAAGCAACCTTGCAACTACCAACAGCTGATTTTACTTATGAGCCAGCATCAATTCTGGTTGGTTTTGAAGTTACTTTCACAAACACATCACAGGATGGGAACACCTACCTGTGGAATTTTGGGGACAGTAATACCTCGACAGATGAAAACCCTATCCATACTTATAATGACACGGGTTCATTCATTGTTTCTTTGATAGCAACAAATAATGATGGTTCTGATACTACATCACAAACCCTGATTGTATCAGAGATCAATAATGTTTACACTGTTGATGGGGTTGATTATCAAATCACTGAGGCATATGAATATATCAGCCCGATGGGTGGAACAAAAGAATGGAGGATGCTTGGCGAAGCATTTCCGGATGCTGAAGGTGACTCACCAGTGAATCTGTTGAAATTTTATCCGGTTCTCGGTTTAGGTGATCTGGAAGGTACATATACTTTTGATGATAGTGAAGATCCGGCAGTAGGAACATTTTTTTACGGATTGACTGAAAATTATGCTGGAATGTTATGGGATTATGTTGATATGGGACTGACAGGCGCTACCTTAACTTTTAAAAAACTTAATGAAACAATCTGGGAAGTTACATTAGTGAGTGGTACATTGGCACAAGGAAATTATGTTGACTGGGTGTGGACTGCAAATGGAACAGAGTTTGAATATTCGGTACATTATATAGGAGAAATAGCACCTGCTAATTAATTGAAATAAAATAGTAATTTTTATACGGTCCTTAATCTAATTGAGGGCCGTATTTTTTATTAAGAATTGATAAGTTGCTACAAGATTTTATACTCAAATTCAGGATATCCTTTTTCACCATCTTCATTATAGAAGTTTCTAAAACGGAACTTATAATAATTACTATCAATTGCATGGATAATGAATTTTATATTATCATCAATTAAATAAATATAATCAGGAGGTTGCGGAATTAATTTCCAATCCTGACCAATTACATCCTGATCATCAGAAAAATCATATTGTTCAATATAAGTATAATCAATATCATTGTAGTCTATCGCTGCATCATCAATTCGGGCAACTTCAACACCGTTTAAATAATTAACATAAACACCGCTCATATAAAATGGTAAAAATACACCCGGAGTTAATGTTTCATACCATCCATAATATGGTGTAAAAAGTAAATCCCATTCATTCTTACCAGGATCAATCAGTTCACGCTCTCCGGTAGTTAATGAAAATGTAACATAGCTTATAGAATTATCTTTGGTAATAGTTTTTGTAATAATTTCATTGCAATTATTCATATCAGCATAATGTATTACATATTCATCGGCATTAACACTTTCAATGAATAGTTTATAATATGCTTCTATATTATCGAAAACACCCCCCCTGTACAAAACATAAACAGAAGCTGAATCAACCCAGTTGCCAATGGCAGTTGAGTCCGGATCACCATTTTGATGATCAAATTTCCAGATACCATCAACAACAGGCAAAAGATCAATAACTGTATTAACATCAACATCATTAATATCAGTAATTTGCGTATTAATTATTCGGGCTGCTGTGCTATAGTTAATGATAATATGCCAGCCATCTTCACCGGTTTCAAAACCAAGGTCCCACGATATTGGGTAGTTAAAATCAACAAGCCGGATCTCGTTTTCCTCAATTTTATAATAAGATTGTGTTTCCTGAATATTGTTAATTACTGTAATAGATTCAAGCGGATCGAGTTTTATAAAATCTACTTCCTTAAAACAAGATGTTAAAACAAAACCTGTTAACAGGATTATTATTATCTTTTTTATGCACATAGATTAGAATTTATTTTATGTTTTATATTGTATTTAGCTTTATATTCAGTTTAATAAAATAATATCTGCCATAAGCCGTGGGAGAACTTGATAAACTGCCATTTTCATAACCAATATATTTATTATTCAGTAAGTTTTTCCCGCCTATAACAGCGGAAATCCTATCTTTCCAAACTGTTTTTGTTATAGATACTTCAAGTTCGCCATAACTGTTTTTGTTAATTAGAAAATACACACCTTCACGATAAAATAAAGAAGGGGTTTTTCCATAATATTTAAGATAAACGCTGAAAATGAGTTTTCTTTTACGTAAGTTATATTTTGTGTTAATAGAATAATCATTGTAAAATGTGTAATCAGGTAATTTTGAGGCATCAGTACTTGCAGAATATGTAACTCCAGTTCTGCTATAACCTGCATTTAGTGTTATGTTTGGATAAAACAAAAATGTTGTACTTAATTCGCCGCCGATTGTTCTTCTTCTTCCAACATTTACATTTTTGTACCTATTGCTTGAAGGGTCAAGATTAACCAGGTCAATAACATTTTTTCCATCATTAAAGAAAAAACTTGGCTCAATTTTTATTAAATATTTTTCCTTTTCAAAATTGTAAGTAATTGATGTATTATAGCTATTGTTTGTTTCTGCCAACAAATCAGGGTTTCCGTGCAAATCATGGTTTATATCTACAAAATCAAAATATAATTCCTTAATTGAAGGTGATCTGAAGCCACGTGCATATGAAGTTCTTAAACTTAATACATCAAAGAAGTTCCAAAGCAAATTGATCGAAGGTACAACCGGTGCGCCATATTTTGAATTATAAATAAATCTTAACCCGGGCTGGACAGATAGATTTTTAATTATATTATATTGGGAGCTTAGGTATAAAGCATAATCTTCCATACTAGCAGCTCCATTGCTTATTTTATCTCCTTTTGCTTCGTCAATATTTATATCGAAACCAAATTGATATATAAATTTTGAGTTCGGTTTTTCAATTAAAAAATTACCCCGGGCCATGATATTACTATATTCGGTTTGTGAAATATCCCCGATCTCCCTAACTTCAAAATTCGTAAGGTCTTTCCTGAAATCTCTTGTTTGTCTGTCGTAATATGAATGTGAACCTAAAAAATCGAAAGAAAAAGATTCGCTAAACCTGTTAATAAATTGTAAAGAATTGGTAAACCTGTTCGTGAAAAAATACATATCGGTTACCGAAATGCCTTGTATAGTGCCGTAATGTCTTATTTCTTCGTCAAAAAAGCTTGATTTAAATTTAATTTTTAAGTCCTTGTTTCTATATACATAATCAAAATCGGCATTATACTGAAGCTTTGGCTTAAACTCCACTGATCGCGTACTGTCAGTTAAATCAATTCCCTGGAACATTTTTCTGGAACCATATAATGAAACAGTGTGTTTGTTTCTAATAACAGATCCGGATAGGCTAAAATTATATGCTCCTTCAGTACCGGTATATGAAGTAAAATTTAGGATATTATCATTTTGTGTGTTTTCCTTTGTTATAATATTTACAACACCGGCTAAAGCATTTGTGCCATAAACAACAGACATGGGGCCCTGAACAATTTCGATATGATCAACATTGTCCAGATTAATTTGAGTTAAGTCAATATTACCACCTAATCTTCCGATAACAGGAATACCATCAATAAGGAATTTAACATTTTCGCCGCTCATACCCTGCAATTTTAAACTGGTTCCAAGTGCAGGATCAACCGAAAGCCTTATATTGGTCTCATTTGAAAGCGCTTCGGCAAGATTATTAACCCCTCTTTCTTCTATTTGTCGGCTGGAAATAAGATTTATTTTATAGATGGATTTATCTACAGGTTGCGGAGTGTATTGACCGGTAACCACAACTTCATTAATTCCAATATAACTTAGCTTCAGATTAACCGTTTTTTCTTCTCCGGGACTTATATAATCGGTATAATTTTGATAACCAAGCAGAGAAACAGCGAATTTGGTTTTTTCTTTTATGTCAATTTGTATAGTACCATCAGAACCCGCAATACTGCCCTTAATATAGTTATTGTTTTGATCGTATAAAACTACATTTGCAAACGAGCAAGGATCTGTGCTTTTTTCAGAAACTATACGAATTACTGTTTTTTGTGCAAACCCGGAGGCCGATAAAAACAATAAGATAAAAATAATTAACTTGAGAAATAGTTGTTGCATATAAAAATATTTTAGTTAACACATTGAGTTATTGTGCCTTAACGATTAGTTTGTGTCATGCTTGATGATACGCAAACTATAAAATCGGCCTTATCAAGATTTTTTTCTTCTAATAAATCAACATTATCCTGCATAACAACAGCTATAGTTTTTATGTTCAATTTATTATTCGCTTGATTTAAATACCAAACAATACCTTCATAATTTTCGGAATGATAAGCACCGTTATAGTGAATTAACAGCTTACCCTTTTCCCAGTTTTTCATTATAAAATGTGCCATGGTTGCATCTTTTGCAGCCTGTGCTTTCGGAAGATTTTCGTTTAAATGAGACATTTTCATCATACTTTTATTCATAGGGACCGGTGGCATTTTATCGACCTTAGCCTTTGCTGAATCCTTCATTTCTTTTTTCATGTGCATCATGCCCTTCATGCTTTCTTTTTTCTGTGCAGGGCCTCTCATACCGAGCATTTTAAGCATGTTTTTGTAGCAATTAACATCAGGGTCATATATAACAGGTAATGGGGCAATGAATTTTTTTGCTTCATCACTTAGTCCGTCAAGGCCTTCAAATCCTTGTTTATGAACAATAGAAGCATATCTTCTGGGAATATTTGATGCAACAAAATAGATTCCGCTGTCTTTGGCAAATTCAACAATGGGTTTATAATCTGTTTTGTAATTTCCCCATAAGCGTGAATCGGCCTCGAATTTTTTATCGGAAAAAAGACCCTTTAAGTATTCATCAATGATCACCTGGTTGTCAGATTCAAACATTTCAGCGCCAATTATTAAGTTGGATTTCTTTATGGCAAACAGGTCTTTTGTGATTTCAAACTCAAGCCAGTGTGAAATAGGATCGGTATGTAATTCTCCGAAAAACACGATATCTGCCTCCTGAATCACCTCTATCATCTTACTATATTTTATATTTTTGCCCGAATTGTCATATAAAAGATATGCCGGTTTATCATTATTGAATGAGAATCCAATAAGAGAAATAAGTACTGTAATAATTATTTTTGTTTTCATATTTAATATAAATTATTGGTTAAAAATTGAAATTAATTTAATTCTTCCAATTGAACAAGTAAAACCTTATTTGAGCCATCCCTTATAATATCAATAGTAATAGTTTGGCCAAAACGCAGTTTGCTCATGCGTTCCATGTATTCATATATATTTATTATTTCTTTTCCCTCAATAGCTATAATTACGTCGCCTTTTTTCATTCCGGCAATATATGCCGGCCCTCCTGGTGTAACAGCATCAACCCTTAAACCCTTGTTGTCAGATTTACCAAAGTTAGGCATAATTCCCAGTTTAACTTTAGATTTTCTTCCACGGTTAACTTTTCTTATTGGCCCGGCTTCCCGGTAAGTAAGATTATTGTTGCGATTTACAAGATTAAGGCTTAAATCATAAATGAAATTTGAAACATTTATTAAACCCGGGAAATTTATACTGTCGATAATGTCACGAGGAGTATGATAATCAGCATGAGCTCCTGTAGAAAAGAAAAACACAGGTATGTTTTCAGCATAAAAAGAAGCGTGATCAGATGGGCCAAAACCACTTGGTGAAAAAGACGGAACAAAATTGTAAGATTTATTAATTGAATCTAAAAGAGGCTCAGCTTCTTTTGATGTACCGGAACCTCCAATTAAAAGTTCTTTTGTTGGTTTAAGCCTTCCCACCATATCAATATTGATAACTTCCTTTATTTGATTTAATTCTATTAATGGATTTGAAGTGAAATACTTTGACCCCAATAATCCAATTTCCTCGGCCCCAAAAGCCATAATGATTACATTTCTTTTAAGAACACTTTCATTAAATGCCAGTTTTTCAGCTATTTCAATAATTGAAGCTACACCGGAGGCATTGTCATCAGCGCCATGATGAATCCCTTTTTCAGTGGTACTTCTTGATCCGGAATTGGGTCCTCCAAATCCGAGATGATCGTAATGTCCTCCGATAAGGACATATTCGTCTTTATACTTTTCATCGTTTCCGGGTAACCAGGCAATTACATTCTGTGTGTTTACTTTAGTATGAATAACTTCTGAATTAGCCCGGACTGTTTTGTCAATTGTAAATGAGAATGGTTTTTTATTATTAATTAATCCTGTTTCAAGTGATTCTATTGAATTTTTAGTGCCATCAAGAATTAAATTGGCAAGTTTTCTTTTAATATGAAAAACCGGGATTTCAAAATTTGACATGCTTTGATCCAGCTCCATTTCAACAAGTTGGTCTTTTTTATCAAAAATTTTACCTGATACAAACAAAACACCGGCAGCTCCATGATCTTTAGCAGTCAACACCTTACCTTCTTCAGAAGAAAACGGGATGAACTTACTATCAGGATTATCCAGTTCAGGATCAGCGCGGAGCATTAACACCCATTTCCCTGTTACGTCAACATCATCATAATCATTCCACTGAATACTGTCTGTATTAATATCATAACCAAAACCACAAAAGACAATTTCTGCTTTAACTTCAATGTTAGCCGAGAAATTAAAAGGAACAAAATCTTCATTGAGTATAGCTTCGGTATTTTTTATTTTTAAAAAATTGTTTTCTCCTGCATTTATTTCAGTGATAACTTCAAAATATTGAAAGTAGTTGTCGCCAAGAGGCTTATACCCGAAGCTTTGAAGCTGATCAGCTATAAAACGGGCAGCAATTTTTCCTTCCGGAGTACCGGGTTTTCTTCCTTTTAATGAATCGGATGACAAAAAAGCAATTGTTTCATACAATTCATCTTCTGTTATTTCAGGAATATCAATTTTATAGTTTTTAAATGAAAACAAAAAAGCTATCGAAAGAGTTAAAATAATTGATTTATACATTTATATACATTTTAATGTTTACAAGAGATTTTACTTCTGATGAGAAAATGCCAATGCCTTTCTGGGTATTATTTTGGCTTTTATTTCCGGCATTTCTCCATCATATTTAATAATATAGCTTAATGGTGAATTAACAGCCGCAAAAGAACCTTTCATGTTATTTGTTGGCGCATCACCTTCAAATCCTAAATAGCCATACTTGCCATAATGTGGTAGTTTTCTTGTTAAGCCCTTAATTGCAGCTTCATTTTCAGCAGAAACAAAACCAATAGTAATACTTTCATTTTCAGGATGAGAAATTGCATAAACAAAAGATCCTTTTTCATGAGCGGTATTCATATTTTCTAAAACATTGTCAGGCAATGATAATTTATAAGCATCAGGAATATCTATCCCTTGTGCAAATTTATTTTCCTTACCAAATATCCAAAAAACTTCATTTTCAGGAAGAGATTCAACTTCAGTATCGTCAATAACATCAATGTTTTTACCCTGAATTTTTTGAGTTTGCGCCCATGTATCAGCCATTTCTTTGTATGCTTCGTATAACTTGCTTTTCTTTGGAAGAACAATTTTGCTTTTCATGCTGCCAAAAACTTGTGAAAGGCTTGGTGGCACTTCTTTTCGGTCTAATAAACGGAAAACATTAAATTGTGGGTCAATCTCCACTTTTAATGGCCTGGAATCATAAGTGAATTCAATATTTTTCTCCTTTGTACCAGTTGAAAAAACCTCCCAATCAACAAATTCATGATTTTCAAGATATACGGCAATTGGTATTTGAATAGTAAAAGCTTCACTATCCTGAATTTGATCCAGGTTAAAACCAAGTGTGTATTTCCCCTTTTTTTCTTTAACCGTTACATTGCTTAATTGCAACCGGGGCGCCCCCTTTCTTGTTAACCATTGTTCAAAGAATGGCTTTAAGTCAAATCCCGACGTGGCCTCCATGCTTTCCCTTATATCTTTATATGCTGCTTTTTTAAACTTGTTATTTTCATAAAAATGACGATATCCTTCAATAAACAGGGAATCGCCCAGTTTGTCGCGAAGCATGTTGTTAATCATAAGTGTTTTTCCATAGCCAATAGCTTCTTCTGCAGAATTGCTTCTCGATCGAAATTCTGTAACAGGAAAATCGTTTTCTTCATTAACATAATCGGTAAATTTCTGGAGCGTAGTTCTTCTATATTCAGCTCCTTGTCCTTGTTGTTCTTTAATTAAATGATCAGCCATGTAAACCGTGATCCCTTCGCACCAGTTACCTGATCCATAATCCACAAACACGCTGTTTCCCCAATAATTATGAAGTAATTCATGCGGATAAGAGGAGTGTAATATCCAGGGAAAACGGATTACTTTCTCGCCAAGAAGCGTAAAAGAAGGCATTCCGTAACCTGTTTCCCAAAAGTTTTCAACCAGCGCAAATTTTTTGTATGGATATGGCCCGATAAGATTTTCATACAATTTTAAATAGTTACTTGTAACCTTTAAATAACGATTAGCAAGGGCTTCGTCAGGAGTTCTCAGGAAAGCCTGAACCAATATATTGTTTGAAACCAAAGAATACTCCGTCCATTTAGCTGCAATTAAATAAATTTCATCAACGGGATCAGGAGAATCATACTTTATAATGCTTTTGTCATTTTCCTTTTCATTGATTGTACGTTCCCCTTGCGTAACTACATTCCATGCAGAATCAATTTTCACATTCATTGAAAAGGTCGAAAGCTCTGTTTTCTCAAATTGCGGGATCCAGTTTGTAGAACCAGCAAGATAAACACCTTTTTCTGATATAATACCGGAAGTTTCGCTAAAACCGCGGGCATATTCAGCGGCCCCTGTTTCAATTTCATCAAATATTTTACCCTTGTATTTAAGCTTTATTTGTTCTGGTTTAATATCAGCATAATGAAGTTCATATTTCCTTGTATGAATATCATTTTCAGCCTTAATCGTTTCTATTAATTTAAGGTCGTTGTTTAACAACTCAACAGTCAGGTTCATATTAAGCTGAAAGATAAAATGACTTTTTGGTTTATAAAGATTTTCAGGAATTGAAAGTACATCAACTACCTCAATTGAGTTGCCCTGAATGTTTATTGTAACATCAAGATCATGATTAATATACTGTGAGAAAAGAAAGTTAAAAAGCAAAATAAAGACGAAAGAGAAAACAGATTTTTTCATAGATGATGCTATTTTAATGAAACAAGAAATAATAATGTAAACATATAAATTGTTTTTTAAAAAGAAAAAGAGCACTACTATCCGGGATAAACGAAATGGATACCCGGGATATCAGACAAAAAGATATTGTCATCTTTAATTAAGAGATCCCGGCGTTCCATTTTATTTCAGCCGGGATGATGATAAAACATTTTCCAAAGTTAAAAACTTTGGAAAAGGTATTTCTTTTATATTATTGTACCACAAACTTAAGTGATTTTGAATGTTTCCCGTTTGATAATACTGCGTAATACATACCGGGCATTATTTTCAGATCGAAAGATTTTTTAAAATAATTACTACTGAATTGCAATTGTTCTGAAAAGATTGTCCTTCCTGTAATGTCAATTATTTTTACATTAGCTTCTTTCAATTCCAGGTTATTTAATTCAATTTCAAACTCACCTTTTGTTGGGTTCGGAAAAAAATCTAATTGAGCATTATAAAGCGGAACATCTTTAATCAAAGTTGGCTCATACAGATCAACTTTCCATATCCCTCTTCCAAAAGTAGCAGCATAGAGCTTATTGGTAGCTTTATGAATTTCCAGTTCGCTTATAATTACAT
>DAOVJU010000415.1 GCA_030632095.1 Chlorobiota bacterium | reverse complement strand
CAATAAAAGGTATCGCAAACGGTAATTTGGTTAACAACGCGAGGATAATTGAAGGTTTAAGAAACCAAAGCATTATTGATATTGGTAATGACAGGGATTTAAATTATGAACAGATGGTAAAAATAAAACCAGATATAATTTTTACTTATGGTGTAGGAACTGAAAGCCTTGAATACATCCAAAAACTGAATGAACTAGGCCTGAAAGTAATGATCATTGGTGAATACCTGGAAGATAATCCGCTGGCAAAAACGGAATGGTTAAAAGTTTTTTCTTCATTGTATAACAAAGAACAAATTGCGGATATAATTTTAAGAAATTTATCGAAGAATTATAATGATTTAAAAAAGTTAGCTAAATCAGTTACAAAGCAACCACTTGTAATTACAGGCTTACCCTGGAAAGGTGTTTGGTATGTACCAGGTGGTAATTCATACTTAGCACAATTAATTGAAGATGCTGGTGGAAAATATATCTGGTATGATAATACTTCGGCAGAAAGCCTGCCTTTAGATTTTGAAGTTGTTTTTCAAAATGCACAAAATGCAGATATATGGATTCATCCGGGCGCTGCTAATAATCTTAGAGACATTGTATCAGTTGATGAGCGAATAAGTGATTTCAATATCTACACAAAAAGTAATATTTTTAATAATAATCTTAGACAAAATATTGTTGGTGGGAACGATTATTGGGAGTCAGGCCTGGTTCATCCGGATATTATTATACGAGACCTTATGAAAATATTTCACCCAGGCTTATTCCCTGGTTATGAGCTTGTTTATTATAAAAAAATTAAATAAGAAAGTAGTGGATTCATCAAAGTCAATATTATTTGTTATACTCATTACACTTCTTCTTGGCTTTATTATGCTTGATCTGATATTAGGTTCTATAAAAATCCCATTTGAAGAAATAATTAGAATAATATCATTTAATGAATCCATACAGGAATGGGATTCAATAATCTGGAAAATACGCATTCCAAGAATTTTAACAGCTATATTGGCAGGTGCAGCTTTATCAGTTAGTGGCTTACAAATGCAAACAATTTTTCGTAATCCTTTAGCAGGTCCATTTGTACTTGGTATAAGTGCTGGAGCTAGTTTAGGAGTAGCCATAATAGTTATGGGTTTTTCCGGAATAATAACATCAACTGCAGTTGGTTATGCAGGTAACTGGATAATGGTACTGGCAGCCTGGATTGGATCAGCAATAATACTTGTAATTATATTAATTGTTTCCTTTCGTATAAAAGATATTATGACTTTACTTATTATAGGTATTATGTTTGGGAGCGCAACCAGCGCCATTGTTAGTATTTTACAATATTTTTCGAGTGAGAGTTTACTAAAATCTTTTGTAATCTGGACAATGGGAAGTTTAAGTGGAGTAAGCCAAAACCAATTGTCAATTTTAACTCCTGTTATAGCTATTGGATTACTAATGTCAATAACTTCTATTAAAATGTTAAATGTATGTTTAGTAGGAGAAAATTATGCTAAAAGTATGGGTTTAAACCTCACTTTCTCAAGAGCTTATATTTTTGTAAGTACAAGTATATTAACCGGAACAATTACAGCATTTTGCGGACCAATTGGTTTTATCGGGATCGCTATTCCACATTTAACCCGTATGCTTTTTAAAACCACTGATCATAAAATATTAATTCCTGGAACAATTTTAATTGGATCAGCCATAATGATTATAAGTGATATAATATCTCATTTACCGGGTTCAAATAAAATGTTACCCTTGAATTCAGTTACAGCTTTAATAGGAATTCCTATCGTTATATGGGTGATTATAAGAAATAAAAAGTTAATATCAGTTTAAATAAAATAAAAAGATAAAAGTAGAAAGTAAATGAAAAACAGAAAAGAAACTAAATAACTAAACCCATTAACTAAAAAACTAATAACCAAAATATTCTGCCCTTGCTTCGCTGTAGTGGCTACGCGAAGGCACAGCAAAAAATGCACAAATATCAAAATTAAACAATAAAATGACAACCAATAGTGAATATAGCATTATAACAAATAATCTCACTATTGGGTATTCTCAGAAAAATATCAAAAATGAATTATTAAGCAATCTGAACCTGAATGCCAAACCAGGCAGCTTAATAGCTTTAATTGGAGAAAATGGTTCGGGAAAAAGTACATTGCTCAAAACTATTTTAAGGCTTCATAATCCTATTTCAGGAAAAATATCGCTTTTTGATAAATCACTAAACTCTTATTCATTAAATAGCTTGGCAAAAATTATCAGTTATGTTTCAACCGAAATAATTTCAGTTCAGAATTTAACGGTTTTTAACCTGGTTGCCCTGGGCAGGTTCCCATATACAAACTGGCTTGGTAAATTAAATAAGGAAGATAAAGCAATAGTAAATAATTCGCTTGAGCAAGTGGGAATGATAAAACATATAAATAAAAATGTAAATGAAATAAGTGATGGGGAACGTCAAAGGGTTTTAATAGCAAGAACATTGGCACAAAATACACCAATTACAATTCTTGATGAGCCTACCTCCTTTCTTGACATGCCTAACAAGTTTGAAATAATTCATTTGTTAAACCAACTGGCAAAGGAAAAATCAAAAACAATTATATTTTCAACGCACGATTTAAACATAGCTATTCAGGAAGCCGATATTTTATGGCTAATTAATGAAAAGAAAATAATTAAAGGTACATCTGAAGATCTGATCCTTAATGGAGAATTTTCAAAAATATTCGAAAAATCGAAATTAGATTTTAATATTGAAACAGGGGAGTTTGGTATAACAAGGAATCTTACAAAAAGTATAACATTGAAAGGTAAAGGTGCTTCATACTTATGGACATACAAAGCTTTGAAGCGTTTTGGTATTAAAATTAACCCGAATAAGAAAAACGGCATTTCGGTAATTATAAGGGAAAAAAACTCCAAAACTTATTGGGAATTACAAGGTACAGGCGAAACTAAAATAGTTAACAGTATTCAAAAATTAATTGAAGCACTTAACCTGATAACTTATTTTGATTAAAATGAAAAAAATTCATAAACTTACAATCAGATTATTTGAAAATTACTTAAAAATATAAGCTATGAACACTATTGTTAAAAAAGTTACTTCCTACATTTTGGTATGTTTAGTTTTAATATTTACGGTACTTTCCATTCTTGCAATTTGGGAGGTTATTAATTTGGAAGATGTTATTCGTAAGATATTAACTTCATTATTTGTAATATTCATTGCTTCTGTTGTTGTATTATTCATTTTTGCTGTTTTAATCAGGGAAACAGAGCCTATTGAAAAACAACAACAAAAGAAAGTTGAAGAATAAATATTAGATGTAAACTAGTTTTTGTTGAAGATTGCTAGGACATTCGGAATAGTGAGGAATTCTGAAAATATTACATTAAAAAGAAGATTACTAATTGGTAGTAAATCAAATATTCTCTAATTTTATTCTGGCGATAAATTTAATTCGTTTCTTTCAAACAATTAATTATCTTGATTTAAAAAACAAAGTGTAAGCATGTCAAGTTATCTAAAAACGTTTTGTATGTTTTTAATATTCTGTAATGTGCTATCATCATGTAAAGAAGAACAATATATCTGTAATGAAAACAAGAAAATTAGTAAGATAATATTTCCAAGTGATAATTATTTTGTATTTTATTACGACAACGCTGAAAAACTTGATGGTATATATTATATAAGCCTTGGTGTAGAAAGTTCTAGCTTCTTATATAACGATAAAGGTAAGCTGATTGAACATACTTTTATGGGTGATGGCATTGGTCCTTTTACCACAGAATTTCTTTACAGGAATGACACTCTTTATGAAATTTTAATGAATAATTGGGGAGCCTACACCATGCAATTAGGTGAGTTTCCAGAAGGTGAAACATATGGTATACTTACATACGGTGAAAATGATAAATGGATAAAGGCAGATTTTTATCAAAACAATCAATTGTTGTTTTCAGATAGTTTAAGCATGTTTATCGATAAGGTTACTGAATTTTATAAAAAGCAAGATACTATACCCTATAAATTGTATTAT